>DASXWB010000826.1:0-21550 GCA_036503915.1 Lacipirellulaceae bacterium
CATGAGCTGCGCACACCGCTCAACAGCCTCTTGATTCTGTCTGATCAGCTCTCGAAAAACCCCGACGGCAACCTCACGCCGCGGCAGACCGAGTACGCCCAGACGATCCATTCTTCGGGCAACGACCTGCTCACGCTCATCAACGACATTCTCGATCTGTCGAAGATCGAGTCGGGCACCGTGGTGCTGGATATCGGCGAGGTTCGCTTCTCGGAATTCGACGACCTGCTGGAGCGCACGTTCCGGCACGTTGCCGAGGCCAAGGGCGTGGACTTCCTCATCCATTTGGCGCCCGATTTGCCGCCCACCATAAAGACCGATGCCAAACGCCTGCAGCAGGTTCTCAAAAACCTGCTCTCCAACGCGTTCAAGTTCACGCATCGCGGCACGGTCTCACTTGATGTGCGGCCGGTTCGCGACGGTTGGTCCAGCGACAATGACGGCCTCACCGCCGCCGATTCCGTACTGGCGTTTTCGGTGACCGATACCGGCATCGGCATCCCGCCGGATAAGCAGCAGAGCATCTTCGAGGCGTTCCAGCAGGCCGACGGCAGCACCAGCCGCAAGTACGGCGGCACCGGCCTGGGCCTTGCGATCAGCCGCGAGTTGGCCCGGCTCCTGGGCGGTGAAATTCGCCTCATGAGCATGCTCGGCGCCGGCAGCACGTTTACGCTGTACCTGCCGATGGCCTACGCCGCACACCGTCCGCTGCGGCGCGTGGCCGCGGAACCCGTCTTTCCGGCCCCACCGCCGATTCCGGCGCCGAACGTGCCCGCCGTTGAAGAACCCGTAACGTTCAATGAGTTCAACGACGATCGCGAACTGGTGCAGAAGGGCGATCGCGTCGTTTTGATCGTTGAGAACGACGCCCCGTTCGTCCAGCTTTTGCTGGAAACCGCCCGGGAAGCGGGCATGAAAGGCATCGCCACTTCGCGTGGGGCCGTTGCGCTTTCCCTCGCGCGCGAATACCCCGTTTCGGCCGTGACGCTCGATATCTGCCTACCCGATATCAGCGGCTGGCGCGTGCTGCGTCGCTTGAAACAGGATCTCGAGACGCGCCATATTCCGGTTTATGTCGTTTCTACTGAGGACGAGCACGAGCGGGCTCGCGCGATGGGCGCCATAGGCTCATTACTCAAGCCGATTCAGGAGAAAGAGCAGATCGATTCGCTGTTCGGCGAGATTCGTCGCTTCGTCGACCGGCCAGTTCGTGAACTCTTGGTGGTCGAGCCCGATCAGACGCGCCGCGAGCACATCATGGAGCTCATTGGCAACGGCGACGTTCGCTCCACCGCCGCCGCCGAGCAGCAGGACGCGCTGCGGCTGCTCGAGGAGCGCAGTTTCGATTGTGTCGTGTTTGACGTCGAGCGGCCCGACGGCTCGGTCGACGCGCTGATCGATAAGATCAACGCCAAGAAAGAGTTGAGTGACCTGCCGCTGGTGATGTACTCCGAGGAGCCGCAGTTGTTGGACGATGCCATGACCAATCGGCTCGCCCGTTCGGGCGGGATCCGGCATGTGCAGTCGCCCGAGCGGCTCCTGGACGAGCTCAGCATGCTGCTTCATCGCCCCGTGGCCGCCCTCGCGGAGCCGCAGCGCAAGATGCTGGAGAGGCTTCACGAGGACGATGCCGTCTTGAACGGCAAGCGCGTGCTGATCGTCGACGACGACATCCGAAATATCTTCGCGCTCACCAGCGTGCTGGAGCGCTACAATATGCACATTTTGTCTGCCGAAACGGGACGCGACGCGATCCAGATTCTCGAGGCTACACCGGACGTTGACGTCGTTTTGATGGACATCATGATGCCCGAATTCGACGGCCTGGATACGACGCGGGCCATACGCGAGATACCTCGCTTCAGCGACCTGCCGATTATCGCCGTCACCGCCAAGGCCATGAAAGGCGACCGCGAGAAGTGCATTGAAGCGGGGGCGTGGGATTACCTCTCCAAACCGGTGAATCCCGAGCAAATGCTCGCGGTTCTGCGCGCTTGGATCCGCCGATAGACCTTGATTCACGATTTTATGGAAGCGCGCCGCGCGATGAGCCACGAATCTGGAACAACCAAGACAAGCGAGCCGGTCAATATCCTCGTTGTCGACGACGTTCCCGAGAAGATTCTCGCCATCGAGGCCACGCTGGCCGACCTGCATCAGAACGTCGTGAAAGCCTCTTCGGGGCGCGAGGCCTTGCGCTGCCTCTTGAAGGATGACTTCGCGGTCATTCTGCTTGACGTGAACATGCCCGAAATGGACGGCTTCGAGACCGCCGCCCTGATTCGCGAACGCAAGCGCTCCGAGCACACGCCCATCATCTTCATCACGGCGTACAACGATGAAGGGCAGATTGCCAAGGGGTATTCGCTTGGCGCCGTCGATTTCATCTCGACGCCAATTGAGGCCGAAGTGCTTCGAACCAAGGTCGGCGTGTTTGTCGACCTGTATCAAAAGACCGAAACGATCCGCCAGCAGGCGGCACACCGTGTGCAGCTGGCACGCGAGCAGGCCGCTCGACAAGTCGCGGAAAAGGCCATGCGCCGCTCGGCTTTGCTGGCCGAGGCCAGCCGGTTGTTGTCCCGCTCGCTCGACTTCAACGCAACGCTCGCCAGTCTGCACCGGTCGGTGATTCCATCCCTAGCGGATGCCTGTCAGCTGGTGCTCTACGACTCCAACCGGGAATTGTGGTTTGCGCCGCTGCTGCGCGACAAATCATCGCCGGAAAAGGCAAATTCCAGGTCCAACGCGCGTATCGAGCAAGTCAACCCCAGCCTGGCCAAAGCGGTGCGTGAATCCATCGAAAGCGGACATGCACAATCGGTCCCGGCGGAATTCGTCACGAACGCCCCCGACCTCAGCGGGCGAAAGAACTGGTCGAACTTGATCGTCGCCCCTCTAATTGCGCGCGATTGTCCGCTCGGCGCCCTCATCTGTTGCCTGCAGGGCGCGCGGAGACGATTTGAGCCGGCTGACATCGCGCTGATCGAAAACCTGGCCAGCCGCGCGGCGACGGCCATCGACAACGCGCAGCTTTACCAGACGATCCGCGAAGGCGAGCGCCGAAAAGACGAATTCCTGGCGATGCTCGGTCATGAATTGCGGAACCCGCTGGCCGCCATCTCCAACGCCGGCGAGCTCACGAAGCTGCTCGACGCGAACGATCCGATTTTTGACGAGTCGCTCCAGATCATCCGCCAGCAGGCGACCCTCATGAAGCGGCTCGTGGATGACTTGCTCGACGTGTCCCGCATTACGAGTGGCCGAGTCCAGCTTCAGAAAACCATCGTCGACGCAGGTGAAACGCTTTCGCGCGTCGCCGAGTCGAATGGGCCGCTGTTTACCTCCCGCGGCCACAAACTACACCTGAACATTCCGCCGACGCCTGTCCTCGTGAAAGCCGATCCATGCCGGCTGGAGCAGATCCTGTCGAATCTGCTCGTGAACGCCGCAAAGTACACCGATCCGGGGGGCGAGGTTTGGTTCGGCGTGGCCCGCGAGGGAAACGAAGTCGTCTTCCGCGTGCGCGACAGCGGAATCGGCATCGGGCCCGACCTGCTGCCCAACGTTTTCGACCTGTTTGCGCAGGCCAACCGCTCCCTGCATCGGGCCGAAGGCGGTCTGGGCATCGGCCTGACGATTGTCCGCGGGCTCACCGAGCTGCATGGCGGCCGAGTGTCGGCAACGAGCGAAGGCTTCGGGCGCGGGGCGGAGTTCGTCATCTCTTTGCCGGCCCTGGTCGATACGCGCCTTGAGCCGGTCACGGATCGAAGCGGTACGCCCGAGCTTGCCAATGGCCAACCGCGTCGAATCCTTGTCGTCGAGGACCAGCCGGCACTTTCCAGGGTGACGGTCGCGCTGCTCGAGAAGCTTGGCCACGAGGTTCGAGCCGCCGCCGACGGCCCCGAGGCTCTGGTCGCTGTGAAGGAGTATCACCCGGAGGTCGTTTTACTGGATATCGGCCTGCCTGGGATGGACGGGTACGAAGTGGCTCGTTGCCTGCGAAACGAGATGGGCAAATCGGCGCCGCTTTTGGTCGCGATGACTGGTTACGGGCAGCACGAAGTGAACCGCCACGCATGCCGCGTCGAGTTCGATCATCACCTGGTAAAGCCCGCCGACATGGGCGCGCTTAAGGAGCTGTTGACGCAAGGCAAGTAGCGGATGGCAGGACACGAACAAATCAGTTGCACGACAGCTCGAAACGCTCGAATGCATAGAGCCATTAACCGCCGAGGCGCGCCACGGCGACGAAAGGGTACCCGCGGATCGCGGCAGCACTTTTCCACGTCGAAGGCGTGGTCGGCTCACCGGCGCGAACGATACGACTCAACATTACGTAGTTAGAAATTCGGGTTAGGCAAAGTATGGCGGGGCCGTTTCCATGAAATTCCGCGGCCGCGCTTGCCATAATGCCTGCTAGCTGCTGAAAATAGGGTTTCCGCTCGATTGAAGTGGTGTGCAAAAAAATTCTTCACGAGGAGTGGGGGTAAATGTCCAGGATCCTTGTAATTGACGACGACCGTTCCGTTCGCCATTTGATCTCCAAGGCGTTCGACGACACGGACGTTGAAGTGATGCCGGCCGCTACGGCCGAAGAAGGCTTGCGACTGCTCAATGGCTCCAAGCCGGACGCGGTGCTCTTGGATATTCTGCTTCCGGAAATCTCCGGCCTGGACGTATTCGATCGCATTCGCAGCGTCGACACGAAGCTGCCGGTGATTTTCATCACGTCGCTCTCCAGCAGCGAAACGGCCATCAAGGCGATGACGCTGGGCGCGTTCGACTACCTGCTTAAGCCGCTCGATTTGGCGCGCATTCGCGACCTTGTGCGCCAGGCGCTCGAGATCAGGCGCTTGATGAGCATCCCCGTCGAGTTGCCCGGTGCTCGCGCCAAAATGACGAACGGCGAGGCGACCGCGCGGCGCACCGATACGCTCGTGGGCAACAGTCGGCAAATGCAAGAAGTGTACAAGGCGATCGGCCGCGTCGCGCCGCAGGACGTCACCGTGCTCATTCGCGGCGAAAGCGGCACCGGGAAGGAATTAGTGGCCCGCGCGCTGTATCAGCACAGCCCGCGCGTTAAAGGGCAATTCCTGGCCGTGAATTGCGCCGCGATCCCGGATGCGCTTTTGGAAAGCGAGTTGTTCGGCCACGAGAAAGGCTCATTCACCGGCGCCGATCAGCGGCGCATCGGCAAGTTCGAGCAATGCTCGGGCGGCACGCTGTTCCTCGATGAAATCGGCGACATGTCATCGCTCGTGCAAAGCAAGGTCCTGCGCGTACTGCAGTCGCAGCAATTCGAGCGCGTCGGCGGCAACCAGACGATTACCACGGATGTGCGCGTGATCGCCGCCACCAACCGCGACCTTGAAAAGATGGTCGAGGAGGGAACGTTCCGCTCCGACCTTTATTACCGGCTCAGCGGCTTCACCATTCAGTTGGCGCCTTTGAGAGAGCGGCCGGAAGACCTGGTGCCGCTATTGGAGAATTACCTGGCCGTCTTCAGCCGCGAACTGAACAAGGACGTTCATGGCATCTCGCCCGAAGCGATGGACGTGCTACTCAATTACTCCTGGCCGGGCAATGTCCGCGAGCTGCAGAACGTTTTGAAGCAGACGCTCTTGCGCTCCGCCGGGCACGTGATCATTCCCGATTTCATCCCCGATCGAATTCGCGTGCCCGAGGTGGAGACCGCCGACACGCCGGTGAGCGAATCGACCGGCACCGACCTTCGGCAGTTCGTCGACGAGCGCCTTGCCGCGGGCTCCAAGGACCTCTATGCTGAAGCGCTGGAGTTCATGGAGCGATACGTCGTGACGCGGGTGCTGCGCGTTTGTGAAGGCAACCAGTCCAAGGCTGCTCGCATGCTGGGCATCACGCGCGGATGCCTGCGCAGCAAAGTCCGCTCGCTGAAAGTGTCGATCGACACGTTGGTGCAAGTCGAAGGCGAGCCCTGCGAAGTCTAACGGATCAGCGGCGATAGGCCTGAAGCGCCTGCTTCAGCTGTTCCAGTTCCTCGCCTAGCGAGTCGACAAGCGACTCGATTTTGCTCAGATTGTTTTCGTGGCCCGCGGTTTCCACTTTTTGCGCCGCGGTGGCCGTGCGGACTCCGCCGCAGCCGGCTACGAGCCCCTTGAGGGCATGCGCGCTCATGCGGATACCCGGGGCATTGCGCTGCTGCACTGCTTCGCGCAGGTCCGAAAACAGGCGCGGCGCGTCCTCGTAAAAAAAACCCGCCATATCCGCGAAGAGTTCTTTGTCGCCGCCAAGCCGGGCAAGCGCGCCTGCCGCATCCAAGACGCAGCCCGCCGTTACACTTTCCGCTGTCATGCACCCACCACTTACGCTCGAATGACGCTAACGGGGAGAAGGCGCATCCATTTCTATGATAATCGGCGGCCGCTTATTTTGCAGCCCGAGAGTTCATTGCGCATGCGACATCGCCAATGCCCCGCTTCCAGCTCGACTTGGGGTTTCCAAGTATGAATTGCCGCAGGCTCATTGGCGTATCAGGAGGTAGCCCTGTGCGGCGCCGCCGCTCTTCGGGCGACCATCGTTCTCGTATTTCAGCAGCACGACAACGTACTTCGTAGCTGTCCGGCATGGTGCGAGATGGTTTCATGCTACACACTCCAATCCTTGAGTAACAAATCATTTAGCTCACTAACTGGTCCTGCTACCGTTTGCCTTTCGCGGCGTTGCGCTGGCGCGTGCGAGCGGCTTTTTTCGCCGAAGCGATTCGGGCCGCCTTCGGCCGCGCCGCGGCGGCCTGGCCGCCTTTCTTGCCGCCCTTGCGGGCAGGCTCCTTGTTCATCGTTTTTCCGCGGCCCGAGCCACCCGGCTTCTTGCCGCCACGATCCATTTTGTTGACCGTCGCCCATGCCCTGCGCTCCGCCTCATCTTCCAGCACGCCGCGCTCGCGGTAACCTTCTTCGATGTGTTCGGCTTTGCGCTTTTGCCTTTCGGTGTATTTCGATTTGTCGCCGCGAGGCATGCTTCTGTCCTCTTTACAACGGGCCAACTGCATGACGACCATAGCGACGGCTGGACATTCTACGAACAGCGTGGAGCATGTTGCATCAAAGGCAATTCCGACGGCTGTTTCGAAGACGTTTTCCAGCCACGCTGGAGGCTGCTTGCACGGCGCCGTGCCAATGTGGCATCGACCGCTGCTGGCGACCGGCTGTAACGCAAGTCGCGTGCCGATCGGTGGCCCTGCGACCGATGTCACGCTAAAATGATCGCCGCGACGCGCTGGGCTGGTATATTCTTCGCGTCAGCGACTCGAACGCCCCGACGCCACGGAAATATCGCGGAAAAATGCCGACCCTTCTCAATGCGACGCGCGAAGCGCTCGATCCTCCTTTACGCGGCGAGCCGTTCAGTGCCGAACATTTGTGGAACTACGCCGAGACGTTCGCCGCCACTCAGGTCGTTCGCCGCGGCGGCACCGATCGGCGCCTGGTTGATCGATTCGAAGACAATAGCCGCTTCATCGCGGAAACCTATCGGGTCATCACCGAATCGATTCGAAGCGGCGAGCCGCTGGCGCCCGACGCCGAATGGCTGGTCGACAATTACTACGTCGTCGAAGACCAACTGCGGGAGATTCGGGAAGACCTGCCCAGGAGCTATTATCAGGAGCTGCCCAAACTTACTGCCGGGGCTTTCGCCGGCTTCGCTCGCGTATACGAGCTGGCCTATGAGTTGGTGGTTCATAGCGACAGCAGCCTCGATGAAGAGCTGATTTCAGGCTTTATCGCGGCCTATCAACGCGCCGTGCCGCTCACCAGCGGCGAAATCTGGGCCGTGCCGATCATGCTGCGGCTCGTGCTGGTTGAAAACCTCCGCCGAATCTGTGCGCATATGCGGGCCGCGCGGCAGTGCCGCGAACAGGCGTTTCAGATTCTGCAACAAGGATTGACGGGCGCGAGCAAATTTCCGGTGCTCAAACTCGACGACGATTGCTCCATGCTCGTCACGGAGCTGATCGAATGTCTGCGCAGTTCGGCCGGTACTGAGCTTTCGATCGCGCCGCATGAACTGGCGGAGCGGCTTGGCCAGCCTCCAGAAATGCTCGATGAGTGCGTCCGCCGCGAGCAGCAGCGGCTGGCGGCCAATCAGGTTTCCATCGGCAACGCAATCACCAGCATGCGGTTGATCTCAGCACTTGATTGGACGCTCTTCTTTGAGCGCGTGAGCTTGGTGGAGCAGATCCTCCGCAAGGACCCGATCGGCGTCTACGCCGCGATGGATTTTGCCACGCGCGACGGGTACCGCCATGAAATCGAGCGCATCGCCAAACGCAGCGACCACGATGAAACGCAAATCGCCTCGGCCGTGCTGGAGCGCGCCACACGCGCGCAAATGAACGAAGTCGCGGACGAACGGCAGCAACACGTCGGCTATTACTTGATCGACGACGGCCGGTTCGAGTTGGAGCACGAGTTTCGCTATCGCCTCAAGTTCAAAGAGCGCCTCGTGCGTTTCGTACTGCGTCACGCGGCGCCTATTTATCTCGGTGGGATCGTGCTCGCCACGCTACTTTTCGCGGCGAGCCTCGTCGCCGCGGCCTGGAGCCTGGGCGTCTCGATCACCGCCAGCATCGTGCTGGGCTCGCTGGCAATTCTCCCAGCCAGCGAGCTGGCCGTGGGCTTGGTCAATTTCTTAGCGACGTTATACATTCGCCCGCGGCTATTGCCCAAGATGGACTTCGCCGAGGGAATCTCCACAGGCAGTAAGACGCTCGTGGCGATGCCCACGATGCTCACGAGCATTTCAGCGGTGGGGCGACTGCTGGAACGATTGGAGGTGCACTATTTGGCGAACCTCGAGCCAGGTCTCTCGTTTGCGCTCGTGACCGATTATGCTGACGGTCCTGCGGAAGAAACGCACGAGGATAAAGAGTTTCTAGCCGCCGCAACGGCCAGCGTCGCGGCCCTCAACGCTCGATATGCCGGCGAAGGTGGACCGAAGTTTTTCTTGTTGAACCGTCGCCGCTCATGGAATCCGGTGGAAAAACTCTGGATGGGCTGGGAGCGCAAACGCGGGAAGCTGCTGGAACTCAACCGCCTGCTTCGCGGCGCGACGGACACGACATTTCAAGTCGATTCCGCAACTCTGGCCGCCCTTCGCGACGTTAAGTTTGTCATTACACTGGATTCCGACACGCGGCTGCCGCATGCCGCGGCGAGACGGCTGGCCGGCACGCTGGCCCACCCGCTTAACCGCCCGCACTTCGACAACACCAAAGGCCGCGTCACGCGCGGATATGGCATCTTGCAGCCGCGCGTCAGCGTCAGCCTGGCCAGCGCCAACCGCACCCTCTTCTCGCGGCTGTACTCCAACAGCGGAGGTCTCGATCCCTACTCGACCGCCGTCTCCGACGTTTATCAGGACCTGTTCGGCGAAGCCAGCTACACCGGAAAAGGCATTTATGACGTCGACGCCTTTACCGCCGCCACGAAAGACGCCTTCCCGCAAAACCACATTCTCAGCCACGACTTGATCGAGGGCTGCCACGCGCGCGTCGGCGCCGTGACCGATGTGGAATTGTTTGACGAGTATCCGACGCGCGTCGAGGTGGACGCGCGCCGTCAACATCGCTGGACACGCGGCGACTGGCAGCTGCTCCCCTGGCTGTTTCCAACGGTGCCGACTCCTCACGGTCGACGCCGAAACCCGCTCACCGTGGTCTCGCGCTGGAAGGTTTTCGACAATTTACGCCGCAGCTTGGTGCCGGCGTCTTTGCTGGCGCTTTGCCTCGTTGGATGGTACGCCATTCCCCGCACGGCGTGGTTGCCGACTTTTGCGGCGCTTGCTGTCCTTGTCAGCCCTTTCTATTTTCATGTGCTGGCCGCGCTGGTTCTTTGGCGGCCCGGGCAGTATTGGAAACAGGAATGGCGCGACATGGCGGCCACATTTGGCCGCACGCTTCTGCAGTGCACTTTGGCTGTCGTCTTCCTGCCATTTCGAGCGCATTACCTGATCGACGCTGTCGTGCGCACGCTGTATCGACTTACCATCTCGCGGCGAAAGCTTTTGGAGTGGGAAACTTCTGAAGCGGCCGAACGCCGGCTGGACCAGTCGTCCGGCGCTCTACTTCGACGGATGCTCTGGATTCCCGCGGCCTGCGTTGCCGCGGCAGTGTTGCTTTCGCCAAGCGTGCAAGGGCTGGCGATTCCGCTCTTGGCTGTGTGGTTCACGTCGCCCTGGATCGCGAATCATCTCCGCCGCCCGTATCTGCGAATGCACGCCCCGCTCTCCGCAGCGGACCGGCTGGCACTACGGCGGATCGCCCGCCGCACCTGGGCCTTCTTCGAACAATTCGTCGGGCCCGACGATAACTGGCTGCCTCCAGATAACTTTCAAGAATTCCCGCGCCCCAAGATTGCGCATCGCATCTCGCCCACCAACGAAGGCCTGTACGTGTTGTCCGCGATCGCGGCGCGCGATTTTGGCTACATCGGCGTCGCCGACCTCGTTGAAGTCCTGGAACGAAACCTCGATCGCTGGACCAGCCTGGAGCGCTATTTCGGACATTTCTACAACTGGTACAACACGACAACGCTCGAACCCTTACCGCCGCGATACGTGTCCACGGCCGACAGCGGCAACCTGGCTGCGTCGTTTCTCGCGGCACAACAGGGACTGTCGGAAATTGTCGCCTCACCGCTGTTCGGTCCGTCTCTCAGCGAAGGCATCACCGACAGCGTGCGCATCTGCGAAGAAGCCCTGGCTCGACTGCAACCGCGCGGTGCGCGATTCGTAAGCCCGGCCCTTACAACTTTGGAAGCCGATCTGGCACAGGTTCGTGAGGCCGCGCAAAGTCCGCCGGCCGACTTGCTCTCATCGTGGCATTTTATCGCCCGGCTACAATCACACGCCGATCGGCTGCCGCGGCACTTGCACGATTTCGAAACGTCGCTCGGCCTCAAGGCCGCCGAGTTTGCCTCCAAAGTCATGTCGCTGAAGGCAGGCATCGACGGCTTTGCGCGCGATGCCAATTCGCTGCTTCCCTGGTTGAAGCATCTCGCCAGCGACAATACGGGCGATGGTCCGGCGCTTGGCAATGGCCATCCGTATGTTCGCATACATAGTAAGGCCCTGTCGCAGCATCCGGCGTGGACACGCGTAATTGCCGAAGTACAAGCGACCTCGAGCTTGCGCGATGTCGTGACGCTCGCGAATCGAATTGCAGCGCACATCGATGCGCTGTGCTCATCACTTGGGGACGGCAAACTTCCCGCACCTGAGCTTGATGAGGCGAGAGCATGGATCGAGGCGCTCCGCAATGCAATGGACAAGGCTTCCGATGATGCGATCGGTCTTCACGACCGCTTCCTGCGCCTCGGCCGACGATACGAGGCGCTCGCCAAGGAGATGGATTTCACGCTGCTTTACAACCCGCAGCGGCGATTGTTCTCGGTGGGCCTCAATCTCGAAGACGGCCGCCTCGACCGCGCTCACTACGATATGCTCGCGTCCGAGGCGCGGATCGCCAGTCTGGTGGCCATCGCCAAGGGCGACGCCGAGCATCGCCATTGGTTCCAGCTTGGCCGCGCGCTCACCGAGGCATTGCCGGGCCGCGTCGGGCTGCTCTCTTGGGGCGGCACGATGTTCGAATACTTGATGCCCAACTTATTCTCACCGAACGTGCCTGGCTCCCTCCTGGAGCGAAGCTGCGATGCGGCTGTCGACCGACAAATCGCTTACGCGCGCCAGCGCGGCGTCCCCTGGGGCATTTCGGAATCGGCGTTCGCGGCCCAGGCCGCCAATGGCGACTACCATTACCAGTCGTTTGGCGTGCCCGGGCTCGGCCTGAAGCGCGCCTTGGGGAAAGATCTCGTGATTTCGCCCTATTCAACCGCCTTGGCACTCCCGATTCGACCCGCGGCTGCAGTGAGGAATTTTCACTACCTCGCCTCGCAAGGCGCTGAAGGACCGTGGGGTTTCTACGATGCGGTTGATTACACGCCCGAGCGCGTGCCCGATGGCGAACGCCGCGTCGTCGTGTTTTGTTACATGGCACATCACCAGGGAATGATCATGGCCGCTCTGGCGAACTTCCTGCGCGATCGCTCGATGCAGCGCCGCTTCCAACGACAGCCTCTGGTGCGCTCCACCGATTTGCTGCTGCAGGAGCGAATTCCGGTCGCCGTGCTGCACTTTAACCCGCAGGATGATGCGGCCGTCACCGTGCCGACGCTGCCGGTGATCCTTGGCCCAGTGAGCCGTCAGATTTCCACGCCGCACACCGTCGTTCCCCGAGCGCATCTTCTCTCCAATGGCCAGTACAGCGTCATGGTCACCAACGCGGGAGGCGGCTACAGTCGTTGCCACGATCTTGCGATCACGCGCTGGCGCGCCGACATAACGCGCGACGATTGGGGGCAGTTCGTCTACGTGCGCGACACGGCAACGCAAAAAGTCTGGTCCGCCCATTATCATCCCACGCAGGTCGAGCCGGATACCTACGAGGTCACCTATTCCATCGACAAGGCCGAATTTCGGCGGCGCGACGGCAACTTGGAAACGCATTTGGAAGTTACCATCTCGCGCGAACGCAACGCCGAAGTCCGCCAGCTGACGATCTACAATCACGGTCGAAAACCGGCGACCGTAGAGCTGACCAGCTATGCCGAAATCGTCTTGTGCCCGGCGGCGGCCGACGCCGCGCATCCGGCGTTTAACAAACTGTTCGTCGAAACCGAGTTTCTCAGCGATTGTCCCGCCCTTCTTGCACGCCGCCGGCCGCGCGAAGCCGGCGCCGAAGTTCCATGGGCTGTTCACGTTCTGGCTGCTCAACCGGCCAGCCTGGAGAACTTGCAATTTGAAACGGATCGGGCCCGCTTTCTGGGCCGCGGACGAACGCCGGCCGGCCCCGCTGCCCTCGATCCGGGCGCAGCGCTCAGCGGCACGACCGGGCCTGTACTGGACGCAATCTTCAGTCTGCGAGGCCGACTGCGTGTCGCCCCCGATGAATCGGCTAGCCTGGCTTTCGTCACCGCGTATGCAACAAGCCGGGAAGAGGCGCTTCAGCTGGCCGATCAGTATCGCGACCCGCGCGTGGTGCAGCGCACGTTCGAGATGGCCTGGGCGCACAGCCAGGTCGAAATGCGCCATATGCATGTCTCCCCGGCGAGCGTGCAGATGTTCCAGCGGCTAGCCTCCGCCCTGCTCTACCCCGATGCCTCGCTGCGCGCGCCATTGTCGGTGCTCAAGGCCAACCGCCGCGGCCAGCGCGCGCTTTGGCGCTACGGAATCTCGGGCGATGTGCCGATCGTGCTGGTGCGCGTCACCCGGCCCGAACACCGCGCTCTGATTCGCGAGCTGCTCCTGGCGCATGAATTCTGGCATACGCACGGGCTCAAGGCCGACCTCGTGATTGTGAACGAACATCCGGCCGGGTACTTCGACGGCTTTCAAGAACAGCTGTTGGAGCTGATTCACACGACGACGCGCGTACCGCTGGATAAGCCGGGCGGCGTGTATCTGCTTCGCGCGGCGCAGCTCGCGCCTGAGGACCTGGTGCTGCTTCAGGAAGTTGGCGCGGTCAACTTAGAGGGCGACAAAGGATCGCTTGCGCAGCAGGTGGAGCTGCCGCGTGTTCCGCCTGTCGAGCCGCCGAAGCTCAGGCCGCTTCGCCAGCCACCCACTCAGGAGATTTCGCCTACGAAGGAACCGACGCCCGCGCTCGAATTCGCCAACAAATTGGGCGGCTTCGAATCGAGCGGCGACTATGTCATTCGATTGGCCGACGGTCACGCGTCGCCAGCCCCGTGGTCCAACGTCATCGCCAATCCGAAATTCGGCTTCATGATTACCGATTCCGGCGGCGGTTACACGTGGGCCGGAAACAGTCGAGAGAACAAGCTCACGGTCTGGTCGAATGACCCCACATCCGATCCGCCCAGCGAAATCCTGTACATCCGCGATGAAGAGACGGGCGCGTATTGGACGCCGACGCCACTGCCGATTCGTGGCAAAACTGAATACCAGATTCGCCACGGCCGTGGCTTCACGCGTTTCTCTCACATCTCGGGCGGCATCCGTGCTGAGCTGCTGCTCTCCATCGCCGCAGAAGACTGCATCAAGTTCATTTGCTTAAAACTGACGAACGAATCCAATCGTGCGCGCTCACTTTCGGCCACGTGTTTTGCCGAGTGGGTGCTAGGTGTCTCGCGCGACACGACGCACATGCACGTGTACACCGACAGCGACGCAGCCACCGGCGCCGTTTGCGCGCACAACAACTATCATGAAGAGTTTCCCGAGCAAGCCGCCTTCCTTCACGTTCTCGGCAAAGCTGATTCCTTCACCGGCGACCGCACCGAGTTCATCGGCCGCAACGGCAGCCATCGGCGTCCTGCGTCGCTTGCCCGCGGCGAACTCTCCGGCCGCGTGGGCGCGGGACTCGATCCATGCGGCGCGGTTCAAAAGAAAATCCGCCTCGCGGCCGGCGAAGAAGCCGAGTTAATTTTTCTGCTGGGCTGGACGGATGGCACGAAACCAGTCGCCGAGCTTGTTGGCGGCTTCCAAACGCCCGCGCAAGTTCATCGCGCAATCGAGCAAACGGTCGAAGCCTGGCGGCGCACGCTATCAACAATCGAGGTGAAAACCCCCAACCGAGCTTTCGACCTCTTGGTCAACCACTGGCTCTTGTATCAGTCGCTCAGCTGCCGCATCTGGGGCCGCTCGGCGTTTTACCAATCGGGCGGGGCATTTGGATTTCGAGATCAATTGCAAGACATCATGGCCCTGGTGTACAGCCGCCCCGAAATTGCGCGCGAGACGATCCTGCAAGCCGCATCGCGCCAGTTCGAGCAAGGCGACGTGCAGCATTGGTGGCACCCGCCTTCCGGCCGCGGAGTGCGTACGCGATTTTCCGACGACTATTTGTGGTTGCCGTTTGTCGTGAGTCACTACGTGACGACCACGGGCGATGCCGCCATTCTCGACGAGCAGATTCCCTACGTGCGTTCACTGCCGCTCGAGGCGCACGAGGAAGAACGGTACGAACTGCCGGAGGTGTCGAACGTTGTCGAGGACGTGTATGCGCATTGTGTGCGCGCCATCGATCACGGTTTTCGCTTCGGCGATCACGGCCTGCCGCTCATGGGCTGCGGCGACTGGAACGACGGGATGAACAAGGTCGGAGCCGGCGGCAAAGGTGAAAGCGTCTGGCTCGCCTGGTTTCTGCGCGTCGTGCTGCAGCGATTCGTTCCGTTTGTCGAGGCGCGCGGCGATTCGCAGCGCGCGGCGATGTATCGGGCCGAAGCGGAGCGCCTGCGCGAGGCCGTCGACGAGAATGCCTGGGACGGCGAGTGGTACCGCCGCGCATACTTCGATGACGGCACGCCGCTTGGTTCGCAGCAGAACGATGAATGCCAAATCGACTCACTGGCCCAATCCTGGTCGGTGATAGCCGGCGGCGATTCGGAGCGCAGTCGAATAGCCATGCAATCTGCCGAAAAGCGGCTGCTGCGCCATCACGATCGATTAGTACAGCTCCTGGATCCGCCGTTCGACAAAACGCCGCTTGAGCCGGGGTACATCAAGGGCTATCCGCCCGGAATCCGCGAGAACGGCGGGCAGTATACTCATGCGGCGCTGTGGCTCGTACAGGCGCTCACGCTCCAAGGGCATGGCACCAAAGCGGTCGAGGTCTTCGATCTGCTGAACCCAATACTGAGCGCCTCGCCCGCGCGCATTGCGAACTATCGTGTTGAGCCCTATGTCATCGCCGCCGATGTCTACAGCGTGCCGCCTCACGTCGGTCGCGGCGGATGGACCTGGTACACCGGCTCCGCAAGTTGGATGTACCGCGTTGCAATTGAAAGCATGCTTGGCCTGCGGTTTCAGGGCAATCGACTGGTGCTAGCTCCGTGCATTTCCTCAATGTGGCAAGGTTATCAAGTGCGCTTCCGTCGCGGCGCGACAAATTGGACGCTTCACGTTTCCAATCCAGATGGCGTCGAGCACGGCATCAAACATGTGCGTGTCGATGGCCGACAAATTGACCGATGTGACATCGAGTTGATCGATGATGCCGCGGACCACGTGATTGAGGTCACGCTCGGCAGACCGAAGCTCCGCAGCGAAACCGATGGCGATGTCGCGGCCACAATGGACAGACGTGAGCCACCCGAGATTTCGAAGGAGGTGTTTGAACGAGCATTTTGATCAAAGCTAGCTTCTCTATTTCCTCCATATTCGTGTGCTCGGAGAATCTTTTGCGACATTCTGCATGTGGGCGCAAGAATTGCCGCTTTACATCAAGCTCGGCCTGTATAATGGGCCATCGCCAAATCGCAGGAGGACGAGTATGCCGACATGGACAGAACTCCAAAAACGGAATCGAGACGTCGAGCGCAAGGGTGCGCGGGTCAGCGCGGATGAAGTGCTGGTACTCGATGCGCGTGCGCGGATGACCCCGGGAAATTTTGTAGAAGAGAAACTGCGGCTCGCCTTATCGACAGATCGCCGACCGCTTCGCCGCGTCCCTAAGTAGCTTCTCCAAGCGTCGTTTCATTTCGAGACGCCATAATTGCCGCTGGTTTCTCAGCTGTCGCTACGCTAGCCCCAGTGCCATAGCAGGACCTGTTGGTTTTTCTGCGCCAGCATTTCTTTCGCCGCATTGCTACCCGGAATTCTCCGGTGCGTCATACTGTCGCCACGGAATTGTGGCATGCAACGTGCCCTTTATTCGCACCGTGCAGTACCTCCCTAATCGATCGGTCCAATTGATCTTTATCAGACGCTGAGAAAGATGATCGTGGAAAAAACCGCAACACAAAAACGGGTGGAAGTTGGTGTGTTCACGACCGTCGAGGATGCGCGGCGCGCCGTGAACGGCCTGTTGGCTGCCGGCTTTTCAAAGGACAACATCACGGTCGTCTGTTCCGACGAAACGAAAGAGCGATATTTTCGCGAATTCGAGCATCAGGAGCCGGCGGGAACGTATACCCCGACGGCAACCATCGCCGGAGGCACAATCGGCGCCCTTCTCGGCGGCGCAGCGGTCATCGCTTCGGCTGCTGCCACGGGCAGCCTGGCTTTATGGGCGGCCGGACCAATCACCGCGTGGGCCGGTGGAGTTGCCGGCGGCCTTGTCGGCGCGATGATGACGCGCGGCGTCGAAAAGGAGCTGGCCAACTTCTATCAGCAGGCCGTGATCGAGGGCCAGATACTCGTGGCTGCCGAAGCCAGCGACTCTGGACCAGGGTTAAACACGGCGGCGCCCATCCTTGCCGACGCAGGCGCCAAACCGCTCACGCTTCCGGAAGGGTAGAGTTCTGGCCGCCGCATCACCGCGTCGTTCTGAGCGAAGTGAATGCATCGCGGCGCGCGTGCGCACAACACGAACGCAGCTGGAAACGATGACCTGTTCCAGGCCGCGCGCATTTTAGTGCTGAATAGACCCAGTCGAGTAAGACGAATTGGCACATCGAATGCAGTAAGAAGCGGCCAGCAACCACTCACCTTTAAGCAAGCGAATACTTGCGGCACTTTTTCAACGAAGGAGAACATAATGGCTAGCACCAACGTGCGCTCGATGCGAAGCGAAGCAGCGGAACAAGCGTCAACCATCGCAAAAGATCTGCAGGAAGCCGGCGCAAGCGCAAAACGCATGGCGAGCGACAGCGTGGAAACGCTGCGCGAATATGCGAACGAGTATCTCGATGAAGGCCGCGCCAAAGTGCGCGAGTTAGGCGATACTGTTTCCACGCGCATCCAGGACCAGCCGATGACGTCGATTTTGGTCGCCACGGCCGTCGGCTTCCTGCTCGGAGTACTCTGGGTGCGTCGCTAGCGCACGGTAGTCGCTAGCGCACGGAAATGGTTTGCTGGCGCGTGGCATGTGTTTCCCGCAGAGCGCGCGTGGGCACGGTCGTCGGGGCCAAAGGCAAGATCTCCTGCTTGATCGCCGAAACGCCAGACCGATGGCGATTTAGCCAAAATGTCGATGCGGAAAATTGCGTATTTGCGGCAAAATAGCCGGGCAAACGTCAAACTAAGCGCCCGGCTCTCCGCTGGCACGTAACGTGCGTAGAGATGCTCCCATGGCGCCCCCTGGTCGGTCAGCGGCCGGCCGCGGGACGCACTTTTCATCCAATTCACCTCGCGAGGAACAGTACATGAAATGTCATCTCGTCAAGTACGTGCTGCTTAGCGTCCTGGCTATCGCTCCCATAGGATGCGAGCGACCGGTTGTCGTGGACGACGACGATGGCGGTTCCACCACGGTCATTGATGAGGATGACGATGTCGACGTGGTTCCTGCCCCGCAACCCGACACGGATGTAGACGTCGATATCACGCCGGGTACTCCGGGCACCGATACGAACACAAACCAGAGCTCCGAAACGAACGCGAACTAGTAGACGAACTTTGGTCAACGAGTTTTCGTTTAGCTGAAAGCCCTTTAGCCAACGAGAGTCTCGCGTTCGCTCAACAAGTAACACATCCGTTATGAGCAAAGGCTCGACAGATACCGCGCAGCGGCCGGCTCAAAAGCAGCATCGGCAGCCGGGCATTGAAGCCGAGATGGATCCGCTTCCAGAGTTCGAGGGAGCGGAATACCGAGCGGCCGGCAAGTTGCGCGATTTAACCGCGTTAATCACGGGTGGTGATAGCGGCATTGGACGCGCCGTGGCGATCGCCTTCGCCAAGGAGGGGGCCAACGTGGCGATCGTCTATTTGAACGAGCATGAGGATGCCAAAGCCACTAAGCTGAAAGTCGAAGAACTAGGCCGCCGCTGCCTGTTATTAGCAGGCGACGTCGGCGACACGGAGTTCTGCGCGGACGCAGTCTCACTAACCGTCGAGGAGTTCGGCAAGCTCGACATCCTGGTGAATAACGCCGCCGAGCAGCATCCGCAGGAGAGCCTGCTTGATATCACACCCGAGCAGTTGGAGCGCACGTTTCGCACGAACATCTTCGCATACTTTTACATGGCGCGCGAGGCCCTCAAGCATATGGGGCCTGGCGGAGCCATCATCAACACAAGTTCGGTCACGGCCTATCGCGGCAGCTCGCACCTGGTCGACTACGCAGCCACGAAAGCGGCAATCGTCGGCTTCACCCGCGCGCTCGCGTTGGCGCTTGCCGACAAGGGAATCCGAGTCAACGGCGTGGCGCCGGGGCCGATTTGGACGCCGCTTATCCCGGCAACCTTTGAAGCCGACGAAGTCGCCACGTTCGGCTCCGATGTGCCCATGGGCCGCGCGGGGCAGCCTGAAGAAGTGGCGCCGTCGTATGTGTTCCTCGCATCCTCAGATGCTTCGTACATGACGGGCCAGATGCTGCATCCAAACGGCGGCGAAGTCATCAATGCATGAACGTACGCAGATCGGTATGGAGTTGGGGTAGGATTGTTTTTTCCAAATGGAGGATTCTGTCATGACACGAAGGATTGGATTGGCACTCGTTGCGATCGGGGCGTTTACAGCCGCGTTCGCAACCGCTGAGGACGCGGAGGCGCGGCATCGCCGCCGCGGCGGTAGCTGCGGAAGCTGGGGCGGAAACGGCAGTTGGGGCGGAAACGGCTCGCACGGCGGCTTTTTCTCCCGCCGGAGCAATGGTTCGCACGGGTCGAACGGCGGCTGGGGATCGAACGGCTCGCACGGCGGCCGCTATTACTCCAACAACTGCGGCAGCCACGGCGGCTCGTACCATGCCGGAGGCTCCTACGAGGTAATCGAGGAAAGCGCTCCGCAAGCGGCGTCCATCGAGGGCGATCGCGGTGAAGTGCGCTACTACGGCGAACGGGGCGAGACATTCCAGGGCGGACAGCGCGACTCGCGCTCGACGTTCGATGATCGCTCAATGCGCAGGGAAGGACGCGTCGAGGTAGATCTCGAGAATCGCGACGGACGCGACCGGCGCGACTTTGACTCCAGCCGTCAGCAGCGCCAAGACGGCCAGCGCGAATTCGATGCCCAAGGTTCTAGTGACTTACGTCAAGACGGCGAGCAGCGTACAACGGAAAACCAAGGCCAGACGCAAGACGCTCGCGACACAGGCCAGGACTCGGACCAGAACCAAAACCAGGATCGGAGCGATAATCAAAATCAGGGCGAAAATCAGCAGTCCCCGCCGCCACCCAATCCGCCTAGCGGCACGTAGCGGCTAATGACTGGAGTTTTGGCGCACCGGCCCAATGCCGGCGCCACGTGAATCGCTGGCCGGGTGTCCCCCACCACTTGGCCGGCGATTTTTTTGCGCTGGCGAACCGCGATGTATACACGATAAAAAAGTCGGCTTCCGGTTTCGCTCAAAAGTGAGCTGCACCGAAAGCCGACTTTGGTATCATTTGCAAATCGCCGGCAACACGCTTACGCCGCGGCCGGGTTCACCGATCCTTCCGCAATCTGGGTCAGCAGCTGGTCCGTGTCCTTTTCCTCATCGAGCGTTTGCTCGCAAAGCTCGGCCACATACTGATTGTTCAGCCGCCGCGCAAAACTGCGCACCGTGCCGTATCCAGCGATCTCGTAATGCTCCGCCTTCTGGGCGGCTGAGATCAGAGCGGCGTCGATGGCGTCCGGATCGCCGTCGGCATTGAGGACCGCGCTGCCTTCCTTGACCAAGCCGACCATCGCGTCGCATTTGACGCGTTCCGGCTCGATCCCCAAGTGCTCGAACACTGCTTCAAGCCTTTCGACATGCTTCTCCGTTTGCCGCAGGTGGTCTTCGAACGCCTGCTTGAGGTTGGAGTTCGAGGCCTTTTCGGCCATTTTCGGAAGTGCTTCGAGCATCCGGTGCTCGGCGTCGTACAGATCCTTCAGCTCATGTCGAAATAAATCTTCCAGGGAATGGAATTCCTCACTGAAAATGCCCATGACGTCCTCCTATGCATAAATCTGGAATTCGAGCTTTCGTGGGTAACCTCTACCCGTGTTGTTCCACAACAACAGGAAAGCACACATCATGCCAATTCAATACGCCCGATTGCCGCAAGAACGGGCGGCGAACCATGAGCTTTGGGAGGCGACTCGGAAGTCAATCGTGCGCTGTTTTCGAATATTTAGCGGGATGCCGGGTCAAACTGACGCGACGATGCCGCGTTTCTTTGATTCACCCTGGCCAGACTACGAGCAGCCCGTTATGCTCAGAAAAAAGAGATACACGGGGCGGCGGCATCGGCTGCAGAGGTTTCGATTATTGCCGAAACCTCTATTGCCTCAGTGCTAATCTTGGCGGGAACACCGCCCCGTGTATTGGGCCTTCTGCCTGTAGATTGTAAACGCCGCCCAACTTTGCGTGGCGGCCGTTTCTTCTGCCGATTAACTCACACCTGAACCAGGAACCCGCCGCATCGAACTGCGGCCAAGCCGCCAGCGCGGTAACTGTCGCTATTGGCTCGGTTGGCGTGATACCCGCCGATGCGCGTTTCCCTGCCAGGGACCAAGTGTTGAGCAGGTGAATGGTGCAAAATCCATGCCGAGTCGCCGTCGAAGGAGAATACTACCGAAGCACCAATACGGCTCTCCCCGGTTTAGACTATTACGTCAACGGTAGAGCTCGCTCCAGCCGCTGCTCGCTATC
>DASXWB010000827.1:0-3440 GCA_036503915.1 Lacipirellulaceae bacterium
CGGCCGATCTCAATACAAACCTGCTCGCCAATCCAGGATTCGAGAACGTCACTTTCACGCCGCCACTGGGGAACTACAGTGCCCCACGAGTTCTTGAGTGGGCGGGCACCGACGGATTTGCCTATTCGCACGACGGCAGCGGCGGAATACCGGATTACGCCAATGGCGGGCCGCTGGCAGGCGGTGGAAGCTTTTATTTCACCCCCGCAACACCGGGTCCAGACATCACTGCGCCCGGACAATTCTATCAGGATATCGACGTATCGACGGGCGCCTCCGGCTCCCTCATTGCCGCTGGCACTGCGGCGTACCGAGTCGGCGCGTTCTTTAATAGCTATCAGACGCAAGGCGACTTCGGCACGGTGCACGTTGACTTCCGCAACGCTGGCTCGACGTCGCTTGGCACCGCGACAGTAACGTCAACTGATCTTTCGACTTGGACACAGAACTTCCGCGGTGGACTGATCCCGGTCGGGACGGCCACAGTTCGAGTATCGCTTTTTGGAACGCCTGTAGTGGGCAGTCCCGATGGTTACATGGATAACATCGACTTCCAGGTCAGCAATGAAGTGATTCAGCCGGCGCTGGCGATCACGATCGACCGCGATACGGGCGCGCTTACGCTATCCAACCAGACAGGCTCGCCGGTCAACCTAAAAAGCTACTCGATCACCTCAGCATTCGAGGCACTCGAGCCGACTAATTGGAGATCGGTTGCAGACAACTACGACGCCGGCAGCCCGGGTCCCAATCAACTGGACCCCGCCCATCACTGGAGCGAGCTTACCGATCCGGCCGCAAACGGCGACTTGAGCGAAGCCGACCTGCAGTCAGGTGCCGGCTTTTCGCTGGCCCATACGCGCACTGTAAATCTCGGCAACGCGGGCACGTGGATTCAGAATCCCACCGAAGACATCGTGTTCCAATACATATCGGGCAACCAGGTCGTCCAAGGCTTAGTCAATTTTACAGGCCATGGTGGTGCGCCCTTCGCCACGGGCGATCTGAACGTCGACAGTTCCATTAACTCAGCCGACTGGATGATTTTCCGCACCAACCAGCATGCCGACCTGAGTGGCTTTTCACTGGCCGAAGCCTATCGGCGAGGCGACTTGAATGGCGACCGACTGAATAACCACCCCGACTTTGTTGGCTTCAAGACGGCTTTTGATACCGCGAACGGAGCTGGAGCATTTGACTCGATGCTGGCCAGCGTGCCCGAGCCGGCGACATCAATCCTGCTGCTGGCCGCCGGCCTGTTTTTGCTGCCTGCCGTTCGCCGTGGCTCTTCTCAAATCTAACGTCGTCATCACCTAGGAAATCATCACCAACGAACTAGTCCTGCCGGAGTATCGTCGATGAAAGTTACCAATTGGCGCCGAAAACTGATCGCGAGTCTCGTTGCGGGAGGACTCATTTCGCCCGCGGCAGTCAGCGCCGCCAACCTGGATACAAACCTGGTTGCCAATCCGGGCTTTGAGGACGTCGACTTAGGCGTAACGGGCGACTACGGCGCGCCTGCGGTGCGCCAATGGCTGGGCGGGCCCGGATTCGCCTACTCGCACCAGCCGGCCACGACCGGCATCCCGGACTATGCCGACGGCGCCGACCCGCCCAACGCGGGCAACTGGTATTTCACGGCGAACAACAATCCCGGCTCGCCCACCGGCGACTGGCGGGCCCCCGGTGGCGTTTACCAGGACATTGACGTCTCGACCGGCGCCACGGGTACTCAGATCGGCACCGGCGAGGCGGCTTACAAGCTCAGCGCTTGGATGAGCAGCTATGCGAATGACAACGATTTTGGAATCGTTCACCTGGATTTCCGCAACGGAGCAGGCGCCTCGCTGGGCACGGCGGAAATCCGTGACCGCGATCCCGGACCCGATAATGTGTGGTCATTGAATTCGGCCCTGGGGTTAGTTCCGGTTGGCACGGCGACCGTAAGAGCGTCCCTCTTCGGCGGCGTCGCCAACGGCGGCACCGACGGCTACATCGACAACGTCGATCTGCAGCTCACCGCAGCCGCCAACGAGATGATGTTCCTCCAAGTCAACACGACCACCGGCCAGGTCTCGATCCGCAACCAGACGGGCGAGGCGCTGAACATTGACTACTACGAAATCACAAGCGCTTCGGGCGCGCTGAACGCGACCGCCTGGAACAGTCTCCAGGAGCAGAACCTTGCGGGCTTTCCTGCCGGAAGCGGTACCGGCAATGGCTGGGAACAATTCGGCGGCGCGAACTCGCGCGTCATCGGCGAATCGTATTTGCGCGGCAACAGCGCCGTCGCGAACAACGCGACGATCAATTTGGGCCCAGCTTTCAATGTCGCCGGCACGCGAGATCTTGTATTTCAATATGCGGCAGTTGAAGGTTCGTCTGTAAGCTTAACCGGTGACTACAACAACGACGGCAGCGTCGACGCCGCCGACTACGTCGTTTGGCGGAAGGGCAACATCAACGGAGGGCAGGGTTACACCGATTGGCGGACGAACTTCGGCGCATCCGGCGGCCCCAGCGGCCCGGGCGCGCTGGTCAGCGGCTTTGTGCGATATGTTACCTCTGGCGTCGGCACCGGCGCCGCCGTGCCAGAACCTACAGCCGTCTGGCTGGTCGGAATGGGGCTGGCGTCGTTTGTCGTTGGCTCACGCCGCAAGACCTAGGCGGCTGACATACCTCCTTGAGACCTCCACAAATTTTTACCCTCAGACGTTTCCTCAGATGCTTACTCGATTCGAGAGGATGATAACCATGAACGGCCTGCGTGGAATTTGCACCCGGTTGCTCGCCGTTTCCTTCGCGGTTCTGGCAATTTCGGCCGGGTCCCAAGCCGCGACGTTGGACCGCTGGTACAAAATGGGCGACGACCCGGCCGAGGGCGCTGCACCGGGCGGCTCTGTGAACGTCACCTTCGATAGCGTCGGTGCCCCGGGCCAAGGCGAATTAGTCGACCTCTCAGCCGTCAATACTCCGACGTATGCGACGATCTCCGGCCGGCCCGACGGTGGAGGAGGACTGGGCATCCAGTTCAACGCCGCGCAGATGGAGTATCTCCACGGATTCAACTTGGGCTTCCCCGAAGAATCGTTCTCCGCCGCCACGCACCACACGCCGACTGGCGGGGCGCTCGACTACCAGGGAATCAGTAATCGCGGCCTTCAGTTTTGGGTACGGCCCACGTCGACCGCCATTCAAACTCTCGTGATGGACACGAACCAGCACGGCGTGCGGATCAACGCCAATGGCCGCTTCTCGATGCGATATGCCGGCAGCGATTACGAATCGACCCAAGCCGTCACGCCAAACACGTGGTACCACGTGGAAGTCGTGCGGCCGGCGGGCGCCGCCAACGGGTCCCGCATGTTCATCAACGGCGTCGCCGTGGCGGCCGCGCCTGGCGGCTACAACGACGATTGGGCCGATCTCACGGTGGGCAC
>DASXWB010000828.1:0-3296 GCA_036503915.1 Lacipirellulaceae bacterium
CAGCGCACGCTCCCGCGCCAGCAGCAGCTCGGCATTGCGAGCGGCCACATGCGCCAGGCGGAAGCCGATCGGCATCGACAGCTCGAACCCCAACTGCCATTCCTGGAAGTCGCCCGAGACAAGATCGGAGTACGCATTGTCGAACCGCGGCAGCGGCGGCTCGTTTCGGTTGAACAGGTCGTCGCCGAACCCGCGCCAGCGATAGCGGCCAACTGCATCCAACCGAGGCAGCAGATGATTCTTGCTGGCCATCAGCTCCAGCTCGCGGCGGCGAATTTGAAACTTCTGGCGGCGCAGCTCGACGCGCCGCGTCGTCGCCTCGGATGTCACCTGGCTCCAATCGAAATCAATCTTGGCAATCACCGGCTCGTCGATCGGGCGCATCAGCCGGCCGTCGCTGGGCGGCATGCCCATGAGCAGGCGCAACCGGCGCTCGGCCAAGAGCACGCCGCCCGTCGTGCGAAACGCGCCGCTGGGCAGACCGTTCCAGTTGCGGGTCTGCTCATACGGCTCGCCGCTCATTGCATTCTGCACGTCCTGCTGGAAGCGGAAAAACTGCTCGCGTGCCTGGGCCTCTTTCTCGGCTTCGCCGCCGCCGCGATCGACTTCGTAAAGCGCATAAATCCTGCGCCATGTGTCGAGGGACGCATCGCGAGCCGCAACCCGCGCGTCCAGCACGCGGTAACCGAAGTAAAGGTCCCAGTACGCGTTCTCGACATTGCTCACCAGGTCGCGCACGGCGATTTCGAAATCGTTGAGCGCCACATCGGTGTTGAGCCTTGCGATCAACACGCCGTCGTAGAAGCCGGGCAAGTTGTTCGGTCCCGCGATGCGGTTGAACTGCACGCCGCTGCCCTGCAGGAATGGATGCCGGAACTCCATCTCGACATTTGCGTTCCACGCACTGTCGAACAGGTTGCCCTCCGAGTTGTTGGCATCGTAATCGACATTGTGGCGAATGGTGAACTGCGAGCCCGTCACGGCGCGTTTGGTGATCGCGGCCTGGAACACTCCGAGGTCCTGCTGCACGAGGGTCGAGCCGCCGCCGAAGAATTCGTTGTTGAACGCCCGGTCATTCTTCTCCCACAAAACGCTGGTCAGCAGCTGGGCGTCAAATTCGCTCAGTGCCGCCTCGATGCCGAATCGCGGATCGGTTTCCGCGATGGCCGGATCCACGGCGGTTCGTGTGGCGCCGGGCGTGCGCACGACCGCGCCGCCCAAATCGCGCAGCACGCGCGAGTTGGTGAGCGCGAGTTGAATCACTTCCGACAGCGAGATGTCCCAATAATCGGGTGTGCCACCCGTGCTGATGGTCCACGGATGCGGCGATGCCAACGACTCATCATATTCAGCGACGGTGCAGGCGGTTTCCGCCGGGTACTCGATTTCGGAGGCCACTTGCTCGTACGCGCCCGGCGGAGTGCAAGCTTCGAACGAGCGGTCGTTCTGCCAAAGGCAGCCGCTGGGCGTCATCATGGCGAGCGCCAACAGCCAGGCCAGTGGTTTGCGAAAACGATCCATCAATCGTCGCGTGCTGGGCAGCCCGCGCATTGGGCGAGCAGCCTTGGTGACGCGCAATTCAATGCCGCCGGCGCAAGTTGCACCATCCGAAGCGCACGCAGCGTGCGAATGGCAACCGCGCAGCTCAGAGCGCCGGGTAAATACGGAAAAGATTCACGGACGGAGTTCCAGATGAGTGGGTCGGAGAATACTGGCTCGCAATGCGGGCGCACAGGCCAGCACCGCGGCCGGAGTATTTGTCCTATTCTTCGGCAGGAATAATCGGTACCAGGATCATTTCCGGTACGACCGAGATAGCTTACGCACTTTATCCAGATTAACCCCGGCTGGTTGCTGGACGCTCGGCTCCCAATTGGCAGCCAATGGCGATAGCACATGGCTATACTGAGAAATATGTCCGCTCATCTCTCGACGACTGGTGGTCGCCGCGGCGACTCCGAGTCGCATGCCTTGCAAGAGCTGGAAGACGTTTTTGCCGGGCTCAGCCGGTTGGCCCGCTCTTCTGTTGCATCGCACGAGTTCTACCGCGCGCTGATTGAAGGCAGCGTGCGCGCGCTGAGCGCGATCGGCGGCGTTGCCTGGTTGCGCGCAGAGAACGGTGCGCTTCAGCCGATTGTGCAAATTCACTGGCCGCATACCGAACTGTTTTCGGATGAGTCATCGCGGCGGGCACACGAAGCGATTCTCGCTGATGCCGCGAGCCGAGCACACGTCGCTACCATTGCGCCGCGTTCGACCGGACTTGAAAAAGATGGGTCGAATCCGACTGAACACACGCTTCTAATCGGCCCAGTCAACTTGCACTCTGCGGACGATGTGCCGGCCACCGTGGCGATCGTCGAACTAGTCGTTCGCAGCGGCGCGAGCCCGGCAACCTATCGCGGATACGAGCAGTTTCTTTCGGGCGTCTGCGAGCTGGCCGCAGATTATCACGCATTTGCCGAATTGCGGCGGCGCCGCGAGGATGATGACTACCGCGCGCAGCTTGTTGAACTGAGCAGTCTGGTGCATCGCGAAACATCGCTGGCCGAAACCGCGTACGCCGTGGCAAATGAAGGCCGGCGCGTAATCGGCTGCGACCGACTGAGCGTTGTAGCCAAGCGCGGACGCCGCTGCCGGCTCCTGGCCACCAGTGGCGTCAGCCGCATCGAGCGGCGCAGCGGCGCGGCGCAGCGAATTGAACAACTCGCTGACTTGGTCCAGCGCACCGACGAAGCCGCGTTTTACGCCGACGGCCAGTGCGACGGCCTGCCGCCGGTCGCCGACGCGCTCGAGCAGCACGCTGAAGAATCGCACGCGCGCCAGGTAGCTGCCATTCCGCTGCGCCGGCCAAGCCGGCATGTAGCGGGCGGCGGCGATCAGGATGCGGGAAGGCAGAAAGCGCGGCGGCAGCAGTCGCCTGTGTTTGTTCTCATGGCAGAACAATTCGATGCGCGGGAAGAATTGCTGACTCGCGACCGGCTGGTCGAAGTCGGCGAAGTTTGCATAACCGCACTATATAACGCATACGAAGTGGAGCGGATGCCGCTCCGCTGGTTGTTGCGGCCACTTGGCGCAGTTAAGGAACAAGTCGTATCGCACTTGCCGCGCACCGCTTTCGTGATGGCTGCAATGGGAGCGGCGATTGCAGCGCTCGTGCTGGTGCCGGCCGACTTTAATATCGAAGCGGTGGGGACAGTGCAGCCGGTCGTGCGGCGCGATGTTTTCGCGCCGCGCAGCGGGCTGGTGGAAAAAGTGCTTATCGCGCATGGGGCGGATGTGGCGGCCGGGCAACC
>DASXWB010000829.1:0-17147 GCA_036503915.1 Lacipirellulaceae bacterium
AAAGCCTTGCGCCAACAAATCATCGAGCACGAATTATCTACCATCACCGCCGCACGGCGGCTGCCACCAAAAATCATTCAACTAACCCAACGCCTCCTGGCGCTGGCAGCTTAACGTAAATCAGTTTTCAGAAAGTGCAGAAAGTGGTAGAAAAGCCGTATAAATCCTTGACTAACGCACAGGAGGAGCACTAGGATCGCGCATCACTCGTTAGGCCCCAATCGTGTTGCCCTTGCTCACCGCATAGGAGTCGAACCATGCGCGATTCAAACAAACTTTGCCACAACCACGTGCCGCTCGGTATTTCCTCGATTGATCAACGAAGATCGTCATGGCAACCGGCGGTTCACAAGCGGACCCTAAGGTGGACTTCAGTTATTCTGCAATGCGCTACGTTGTCAGCATGGCTTGTCTTTATTTCTGCGGCAGTCGGCGCGAACGATACGCAAACAGGTACCAACGGGACGACTGGGACGAACGGCGCGCCGGGGAATCCAGGCGGAAATGGCGGACCGGGCGGTGACGGGCAAGACGTAAGCGCAAGTGCAACGACGACCGATGCATCAAACACGGCCACGGCGACGGGCGGCGCTGGCGGCGCCGGCGGCAATGGCGGAGCGGGCAACACAGCGGGCGCAAACGGCGGCGCAGGCGGACCCGGGGGGGAAGGCGGCGATGCGACAGCTACCGCTGGATCAACTCCGCCGACAGGAAACACAACCGCTAACTCGACCTCGACCGGCGGCGCCGGCGGCAATGGCGGAAGCGCGGGCGCGCCGGGCTCAGGCGGATTGCCAGGCGCCGGAAGCGCCGGTGGTACGGGAGGTAATGGCTCATCCACTTCGAGCTCGACGGCAACCGGGACGAGTACTGCCGGCGCGACCAGCAACGCGACGGGCGGAAATGGCGGCAGCGGTCGAGATGCGGGTGGCAGCGGCGGCAATGGTGGAACGGCCACATCCTCGTCCAATGCGAACTCGGTGGACGGCAACGTGACAGCAAGCGCGACGGCCACCGGCGGCAACGGTGGCGCCGGAAATTTTAACGCGTCAGGTGGTTCGGGGGGTTCGATTTCGTTGAACAACGCAGTGTCGGGAGCAACCTCGGCGAATGTCACGCTCACCGAAACGGCGACGGGTGGGAATGGCGGCAACAGTTCCGGCACGGCAGCGGCCGGAAACGGCGGCAATGCATCATCGATGCTCAACTTTGCGCGCGTGGTCGGTGGCACGACGACCGGAACCTTAAACGCCACAGGTGGCAACGGCGGTATGACAAGTGGAGGACTCGCCGGTAGTGCTGGAAACGCCACTACGAACTTGATACTCAGCGGCGCCGCAAATGTATCGGCGACGCAAACGGCAACCGGCGGCACCGGCGGAGGAATTGCAACAGGATTCGCCGGTGGTGGTATGGCCGGGGGTTCGGCCACGACTGGAAGCACTGCGACTTCGACCGGTACAGGGACGGCGAATATCACGACCAACGCCATGGGTGGGAATGGCGGAGTTGGGCGCGGCGGCGGCTTTTCTGGCGGCATCGGAGGCGCACCGATTGTCAATCTTGCTTCGGCAACTGCGGTCAGCGGCAATGTCACTGTGACAGCCAATGGAACTGGCGGCAATGGCGGTGCGGGAAACGATGGTGCATTGGGGGGCGCTGGTGGTGCCGTATCGTTGATCGACGTCGTATCGGGGAGCACAACCGGAAATGTTACGACGACACAGACCGCCACGGGCGGTAACGGCGGCGCGAGCGCCAATGCCGGCGGCGGCGCAGGCGGAAATGCGGCATCGACTTTGACCTTCGCGCGTGCACTTGGCGGGAACACCACTGCCACGACCAGTTCGACCGGCGGCAATGGAGGCAATGGCGCTGGAGGTGGCCAAGCGGGCGCAGCAGGTACGGCGAATTCAAACCTCGTGCTCACTGGCGCGGCTGCGACTACTGCAACAATCAACGCCACCGGCGGCAATGGCGGTGCAATTGCGACCAGTAGTACAGGTGCGGGAGCCACGGGCGGCGCAGCCACCGGAGGCGGCTCGGCCACAACAACGGGCGCGGCTTCATCCACCGCGACGGCAACCGTGGTTGGCGGAAATGGTGGTGTTGGTCGCGGCGGTGGATTCGCTGGTGGGGCTGGCGGCGTTCCAACCGTGAACCCTGTTTCCGTCAGCTCGCCAACTGGTAACGTCACAGTGACGGCAAATGCGACTGGAGGAAACGGCGGCGCTGGCAATGATAACGCGACGGGTGGAGTGGGTGGTGGCGCGTCGTTGGTCGACAAGGTTTCAGGAAGCACGTCGGGCAACGTCACGATGACACAGGCCGCGACGGGCGGCAACGGCGGCGCGAGCACCAATTCGGGCGGCGGCGCCGGCGGAAACTCGAGTTCGACCTTAAATTTCGCACGCGCTGTCGGCGGCAACACAACCGCCACCGCTTCCTCCACAGGCGGCAATGGCGGAAACGGCGGTGGAGGCGGGGCAGCCGGAGCGGCTGGTACGGCCACGAGCCAACTAATACTGAGTGGCGCGGCGGCGACAACTGCCACTGTCAATGCCACCGGCGGCAATGGCGGCGCCATCGCAGCCAGTTCGACTGGCAGCGGCGCCGCGGGCGGCGCGGCGACGGGCGGCGGTTCGGCAACGACGAGTGGTGCTACGGCTGCGACAGCAACAGCCAACGTTGTGGGCGGTAACGGAGGCGTCGGTCGCGGCGGCGGATTTTCCGGCGGCGCTGGTGGCGTGCCTACAACCAATCTCGTATCGGTGACATCCGTGAGCGGCAACGTCACGGCGACCGCGAATGCAACAGGCGGCAACGGTGGCGCGGGAAACGACGGGGCTGTTGGGGGAGCAGGAGCGGCTGCATCACTCGCGGACCGAATATCGGGAAGCACAACGGGCAATATAACTTTCACGCAGGGGGCGACCGCTGGTAATGGTGGCAATGGCACTGGCTCCGCCGGTGGCATCGGCGGCAATGCTATGTCCGCGTTAACGTTTGCTCGCGCCGCGGGTGGATCAACAACGGCGACAACGAGCGCGACGGGCGGCAACGGCGGAAGCGCGGGCGGCGGCAGCGCACCTGGTGCTGGAGGGACCGCAATGAGTACTCTGGCCCTGACCGGAGCTGCTGCTACCACCGCGACAGTTAACGCCACTGGCGGCAACGGCGGAGCAGTTGCAGCAAGCAATCTTGGCAACGGCGCGGCGGGCGGTGCGGCCACCGGCGGCGGTTCGGCAACGACCAGCGGCGCCACGGCCGCGACGGCGACAGCCAACATTGTGGGTGGGAACGGCGGCATTGGGCGCGGTGGCGGGTTCTCGGGCGGCGCAGGAGGTGTGCCTACCGTGAATCCGGTGTCAGTGACGTCAGCGAGCGGCAACGTCACCGCGACGGCTAATGCGGCCGGCGGCAACGGCGGCGCTGGCAACGACAACGCCACGGGCGGCGCGGGAGGAGCGGCCGTGTTGGTAGATGATGTTACGGGTAGCACGTCCGGCAATGTGACCTTGAACCAGACTGCATTAGGCGGTAACGGCGGCGCCGGTATCGGAGCAAACGCAGGTTCCGGCGGAAACGCAACATCCGAACTCACATTCTCGCGTGCAAGTGGTGGAACGACGAACGCGACGACGACGGCGACCGGCGGCAACGGCGCAAACGGAAGTCTTGGCGGAACGCCAGGCAGCGGCGCTCTCGCAACGTCGGCGTTGACGGTGACGGGAGCCGCCGGCGTGACAGCCACAGCCAACGCCACAGGTGGCAACGGCGGCCCAATCGTGGCCGGCAGCTTGGGAGCAGGCGGCAATGGTGGTTCCTCAAATGCAACGGCGAGCGCAACCTCAACAGGAGTCGGCACGGTCACCTCCACCGCTATGGCGGTAGGCGGAAACGGTGGAGCGGCCAGCTCCGGACCAGGCGGATTGGGTGGCAACACGATGGCCACCGCAACGTCAGTCGGAAATGGGACCGCGAATGCGACAGCCACGGCTGATGGTGGCAATGGGAATCTGCGCAGCATCTTCGGCAGCGGAATCGCCCGCGCGAACGCCACCGGAACGGGCGGCAGCGCGGCGGCCAACGCACTTTCTGCAAGCGGATTGATTATCAACGTGGAATCGCATGCCACGGCGGCTGTTAGCGGTCAAAGCCGGGCCGAAGCGCAATCCGGCATTGGCCTCGCACCGCTGGATGCAACAGGAGCGGCCGGGCGCGAAGCGTTTGCATTAACATCTGCTCTGCCAACGGAAGCTCAAGTGATAGATCTGTTTACCGGTAATGGAGTGGTCGGCCATCACTTCAACGTCGCGGCGGACACGACGCCAGGCGCAACTAGCGATATCTTCGGCCTGGTGACGCTCGGTGGCTCGAATTCCGAAGGAGGTTCGGCGGCCAGCAGGACATTCACGAGTTCAGTCACGTATGCGATTGACCTCACATCGCTGATGAATCCGCGGCAGGACTTGATTGTCGGCCTGCTTGACACGAACGTCGAAGGCAACGGTTTTGATACGCTGAATTTTCAGATCACTCGAGAAGGCTCCATGGTCGTGAACGAAACATTCATGACGGCTGCTGCCGCCGTTGAGTATTTCGATACCAATGTGCTGAATCTGGGATCGAACGGCACCGGCAATGTAAGCGGCAATCTCGACTTGATATTTACTTTATCGCTAACAACGAATGACGCAGGAGCCGGGTTTTACTTCGATATGGCGTTCGGGAATTCGACGCTCAACGCGGGCCGGCCGCTGGGGGATTATGATCAAAACGGCGTTGTCGATGCTGCTGACCATGGTCTTTGGAAAGCACAGTTTGGATCCACGACGAGCCTAGACGCCGATGGTAATGGAAATGGAATTGTGGACGCAGCGGATTATATCGTTTGGCGAAAACATCTCGGCGAACGGAGCCTTGGTGCACCAACAGTTGGCGCAATGGCCGTACCTGAACCTTCAGGGATGTTATTGTTGGCAACGGGGTGGATTGCTTTAGTGGTCCGCCGTACGAAAACCGCTCATATTGGACACCACCCCGATTCCACCACGTAACATTCTTGAGCAAGCCAATTCAGTGTTTGTTCTCGAAGCCGAATCGTTGGCTGACAAATAAGAGGCGATTGCAACTCCGCGGCTCGGTCGACGATTATGTTGAGTGCCAAACGAACAACGCCACGCAAAATGGGGACAACACTTGGCCGACCACTCCGGCAGAACAGCGGGCGGCGGGACATTTCTATGTGACAGTGCCGGAACCGGCGACCGCTATACCGACGTCTCGTAAACTCGTTAATTGGTGAGACGCGCAGATTAAGCAGCCTTTTTCGGGACGCAGTCCCGTGATCTTTGTTTAGAGTTGCGCGCTCATGTCGAACCGACATAAGTCACGATCGCTCGGCAGAGCAGTTTTGCCACCACGGCCTGCTGACGCAAGTTCTGACGAGAGCCCGAGCCATTCTTCTTCGAAGCTCGGCGAGGGAGACGGGAACGAGCTGAGAGCGGAGAGCTGAGAGCATAGTCAGTCAATGGTTCCGAAGCTGCCCCTCACCCAACCTCTGCCAAAGGGAGTGGAGTAGGTGGGGTCGGTGACGGTGTGGGGAACACTAGAGCGGCTTTCCAATTTATGTAGCCGAGACCATAGTAACCCGACGCGTAAGGGAGGGAATTGCCTCGCTTACGCATCGGGTTCGTGTGCACGTCCCAAAGTGATCTGCACTAATCCCCTGCCGTTTTTAATTCGGACAGGAACTTCATCAGGGACCGCACATCGACCGGCTTAACCATGTGCTCATCAAAACCGGCCTCTTTTGACTTTCGCTTGTCCTCATCCTGCCCCCAGCCCGTCACGGCGATGAGAATCATGTTTTTGCCCCACGGTTGTTGCCGAATGGTGTTCGCGGCCGCATAACCGTTCATCTTTGGCAAGCCAATATCGAGCAACACGACTTCGGGCCGCATCGCACCTGCCATTTCGACGGCTTGCTCGCCGTCATGCGCGGTGTCCACCTCGTGTCCCATGATCCTCAAGAGCTTCGCCAAGGTAGTGGCGCTGTCCCGATTGTCATCGACGATGAGGACACGGTGTTTCGTCGTGACCTCGTACTCGGAGTCCTTTCGGGGTGGAGCCGATTCTGGGACAAGCGGCGCCTCGGCAACTGGTAAGCGGACGAGGAATTCACTCCCCCGGCCCAGTCCATCGCTGCGAACCTCGATATTTCCGTTGTGTAATCCAACCATTCCCTTCACCAGCGAAAGGCCGATGCCAAGTCCTCCTTGTGCTCGCACCAAAGCCGGCTCAGCCTGCGAAAAGATCTCAAACACGTTGGGCAGCATTTCGGCGGCAATGCCGATGCCGCTGTCCTTCACGGACACGGTTACCTCATTTCCCCGCAGCTCGGCCGTTAACCAGATTTGACCGCCTTCTTCGGTATACTTGGCGGCGTTGTTGAGCAAGTTGGCGAACACCTGAGCCAGCCGCACCGGATCCGCCTGGAGCCAGATGGGCTCGGCGGGCAGCTGGACGGCCAATTTGTGGCGCCCGGCCTCGATGAGCGGACGGCTGGTTTCAGTGGCAGACTCTACGACGGCGGCCAGCGGGACCCGCTCCATGCGCAGTTCCAGCTTGTTGCGGGAGATGCGGGATACATCAAGCAGGTCTTCGAGCAGCCGGCTCATAAGCTGCACCTGACGATCGATCACGTCCCGAGCCCATTGCAGTTCTGGGATGGCCGGGCCTTTGGCGATGAGCATTTGGGCGGCACTGCGGATGGGAGCCAAGGGGTTGCGCAGCTCATGAGCCAACGTGGCGAGGAACTCGTCCTTCTTGCGATCGGCCTCCTGCAGTACCTCCGCCGCGCGCTTGCGTTCGCTGATGTCGATGGCGATGCCGCAAATCGCCGACGGGTCACCCGCGGCATCAAGCAATGGCACCTTACAAGAGATAAAGGTGTGATTGCCATCGGCCTGCGGCGCCACCTCCTCAAACTCCTGCGGGGATCGGGCCCTCAAAACCTCGGCGTTGTTTGCCGTGAACGCGTCCGCAACGTCCCTGGGGAAAAAGTCGTAAAGGGACCGGCCCACCACCTGGTCATTCGTCAAGCCAAAGACGGATTCCCACCGCCGGTTGATAAATATGAACCGCTGGTGGCGGTCTACGACGTAAACCATGGCAGGAGTGTTGTCCAGGATGAGGCGGAGGCGCGCCTCGCTCGCCCGCAAGGCGTCTTCGGAGTGCTTCCTCTCGATGATGTCGGCCGCCTGGCGCGCCAGCACGTCGAGCCGGCGCAAGTCGCGCTCTGTGGGATTATGCGGAGTTCGCCAGTGTGTCGAGATCATCCCCAATAAGTCGCCGGACCGAGAGATCAGCGGCGTCGATTGCGCCGCCCGCACGCCGGCTTTCAGGTGAGCCTCGCAAGACGGTGTACCGGCAATGCCGTCGAACGTTTCGAGTTCGGGTGCGACGACACGCTCACCGCTCCGCCAGGCCATGCCGCACGTGGTGCTTGCATCCGCACTCACATGCCGGAAGGACTCAACGAACGCATCGCTGAATCCTCGGTGGGCCAGCAGTCGTAGCGATCCGCTCGCCTGATCGAACATCTGCATGGTCGCAAAGTCGGAGCGCAAAATGTCCAAGGCGGCGTCGAGAATCTCTTCGTACAGTAGTCCGATGTCCCCTTCCTGAATCAGCCGAGTGCTGATCTCCTGTAGCCGCCGCGCCGCGGCGAGATCGCTCGCCAGCCGCTCCTCGCTCTCGCGCAGTGCTTGCTGGGTGCGCTCCAACTCCTCGTAATGCCGCTGCTCGGTCAGGTCGGAAACGATCAGGCACGAGCCGAAAGCGCCTTCCTGCAGCGAATTGACACCCAGAAAGACAGACACCTTGGTGCTGTCAGCCCGCCGCAATGAAATCTCACCTTGACCGTGGTTCAGCAGGGCGTCAAGCCGGGGGAGATCTTCGGCAGCGACGAATTCGGCGATCGACTTGCCAATTAGCGCGCGAAGCGGCCACTGCATCAGATCGGCCCAGCGCGAGTTGCAGTAAATGAAATGCCCTTCGGCCGTGAGGGTTGCCGCGGCGTGGGGCATCTGCTCGATCAACAACCGGTACGGCTTATCGGCCGCCTCCAGGGTGTAGACCCGCTCGCGCTCGGCTTCGACGAGAACAGCGTCCACCTCGCCGGTACGAAGGGCACGGAGCGCATCCTCGGCCTCCTCCAGCCGGCGACGCAAGTCCTCGTTCTCGAGCAGCAATTCATCCACGATGAGAGTAGTCATGACCAGTCATCCTGAAGCGTGGAATTCGGCAGTATTAAGATTGGGCTAAATCGCGGGCCACTACCCCTTAGCGGCGCGCAGTTGCAGCCCGACCAGCGTTCGTTCCTCATTCGACAAGTCGCCGATCACCTTGCGGATCGGCTGAGGCAGCTTGCGGACCAAGGTTGGAATCGCCAGGATCTGGTCCCCCTTGGCCAGTTGGGGGTGGATTAACAGGTCCACCACTTCGATCTTGTACTTGCCCGACAGGTGTTGCTCACATAGCCGCGTGAGGTTCTCGAACGCGGCAATGGACTTCGCGGTTTTTCCGGCGACGTACAACCGCAGTTCCCACAAGTCTGGATTTGCGGCCGCATTCGTTGCTACCTCGGCCAGGCTCTGCGGCTCGCTTGCGTCGGGCTTCATGTCCGTCCTCCGGGAGGAGTCATTCTACAGGAACGGTCGCCCGTCGTCTCGTCCGGCACATCCCCGTTGCGGCTGCGAGCGATTTCTGCACGGTTCTGCCGCAATCGCTCCGCGGCGGCTTGCTCCTGAGCAATGAGCAGCTTCAACTCTTCTTCGTCCGCCTCGAATTGCCCGCGCTGGGCGGCCATCTGAGCCTCCAAGGCCTGCCGCTTGCGCTGCAAGTCACGCTGGCGGCGTTCGATTTCCTGCTGGCGGCTGAGCGCGGCAGCCTGCTCCCGCGACTCCTGCGCCAGGCGCAGCGACCCGGTGAGCACGCCCTCCGGCCCGACGTAGACGTCCCTCAGCTCCACGCCGTGATCGGTGAGAAGGAACTCGCGGATCTGGTTGGAATGGGCCATGCCTCGGGACTTCAGCACGTACATGCCCCGGTTGCGCTCGCCGCCCAGCTCGATCTCTCGCATCAAGAGCCACGTGTCAATCAGAGACGAAATGCCAACTTCGCTCTGCTCCAAAGCGCTGCCACTGTGGGTCAGGCTGGTGAACAGGGCGGTGATTTGTTGGGACTTGAGGAAGTCGATCAGCCGCATCAACATGGCTTCGGCTTCGGCCTGCGTTCCCGCCTTGAGGAAGTTAGTAATCGGATCCACGATGACCACGCGGGGTTGAAACTCTTTGACCAGCTTGTGTAGCGCGGCCAAGTGCGTTTCCAGGCCGAAAGCCGTTGGCCGGGTCGCATGAAAAAGCAAGAGTCCCTTCTTCAGCCAAGGGGCCAGGTCGAGTCCGATGGAGCGCATGTTGCGCACCATCTGGCTTTCCGACTCCTCGAACGCCAGATAGAGGCAGCGCTCACCGCGGCGGCAGGTGGCATCGGCGAAATGGCCTGCCAGGCTTGTCTTGCCCGTGCCTGCCGTGCCAGTGATGAGTACGCTGCTGCCGCGATAGACGCCCGCGCCACCCAACATCGTGTCGAGCCGGGATACACCGGTGGAGATCCGCTCTTCCGATGCCTCATGCCGCAGCCCAAGCGAGGTGATTGGAAGGACGGAAATACCGTTCTCGTCGATCAGGAACGGGTACTCGTTCGTACCGTGCAGTGTGCCGCGGTATTTGACGATTCGTAGCCGGCGAGTCGAGAGATTCTCCGTGACGCGGTGGTCGAGCAGAATGACGCAGTCGGAGACGTACTCCTCCAGCCCCTGGCGAGTGAGCGTGCCGTTGCCCCGCTCGCCGGTGATGACGGCGGTCACGCCCTTTTCCTTGAGCCAGCGGAAAAGCCGGCGCAGCTCCGAGCGAAGGATTGCTGGGTTGGCGAGGCCGCCAAACAGCGTCTCGATGGTGTCCAGGACGACCCGCTTGGCGCCAATCGTGTCGATGGCATGGCCCAAGCGGATGAACAGGCCTTCCAGGTCGTACTCGCCGGTCTCCTCGATCTCGCTCCTCTCGATGTGGACGTAATCAACGACCAGCTTTTTCTCCTCGGCCAGCCGGTCCAGGTCGAAGCCGAGAGAGCGCACGTTCTGGGCAAGATCTTCGGCGTTCTCCTCAAAGGCCATGAAGACGCCGGGCTCGCCGAACTCGGTGGCGCCGCGGACCAGAAACTCAATCGCCAGCAGGGTCTTGCCACAGCCGGCACTGCCGCATACGAGTGTGGGTCGGCCGCGCGGCAGGCCGCCGCCAGTAACTTCATCAAGCCCCTGGATGCCGCTCGCGGCCTTGGGCAGGGAGTCACGGTTCGGCTTCTGACTTGTCGCGCCACTAAGAATATCCATACGGCAAATTCTGGCGATGCATTTGGCCTTACGGAAACCTTCAATTCGCGAGGCGAATCACTCGGTTCACGGATTGCGAATCGGCAAATTTTAGCATGGCCGATCGTCAGCGGCCACAGCCGAAGTGGCTGTTGACGAATCCGTACACCAGTGCAGCCGCTTTTCTTGGCATGTTTTGATGCGACCGGCGGTTACCTGTCCGCAGTTCTCATGACGCAAGGACGGGCACAAAACCAAATTGTGCGTCATTGTCCAGGCGCCTGTCCGACCACTTGGCACGCTTCGGTCCGATACACCGACGCCCCGAGATTCAGTCGCCAACTTGCTTCGGTGAAATCGACCGACGCGCCCGAGGATTTGCAGCGGCGCTCAGGCTGATTCGAGTTCCGACGAGATCTCGAACCATTCTTCTTCGAGCTCGGCAAGTGCCGTGGCTCGCGACGATAGTTTTGCGTGGAGGCGCTGGGCTTCGGCGGCGTCGGTGACGGTGAGGAGGCGGTCGCGCGCTGCGAGTTTTTCTTCGTCGAGGCTGCGATGTTCGTTTTGCCGAGCGCGTGTCTTGCGATCCGACGATGCCAGCCAGGCCACAAGCGCTGCGTCATTGGGCGTCTCAGAGTAACTCCCCCAGGTCGACGCGTTTTTCGCCTCGACTGGGCCAGTAGATGCGCGAGACCCGAACGTGCTTCTGCCGCCGGCGACCGACCGGTGTGCGCCTGCCTGTGCCGTTGCTGTACGATCGCCGAAGCCGAAGTGAGTGCTGGCCGCAACCATCGCTGGCAGCGCACCAGTCTCGCTCGGCTTTCCGCCGGCCCCGTCGCGCGGGCCAGGGTCAGGGCGCGACAAAGGCGGCTCTTCCGATGCTCGTTCGGCGCTCGACGCGCCCCAGCCCGCACGGTCGCCGCTTTCGCCACCGGCTCCTATGGGCAGGCTCTGTCCGAAGTGTGCCCGCCAGATAGCGCAGTCGTCCTGGTCAACGGCCCCGTCGCCATCCCCGTCGGCGCAGGTGTAAGTTGGCACGATGCTGCCGAGAGTCTTACGCCAAATAACGTAATCCGCTGCGTCCACGACGCCATTGGTGTTGTAATCGCCGAGAAGCGCCGGCAGGGGATCTTGCAGCTCTACGGCCCCAATATCGATCCGCCCCTGCGCGACGCGCACAAACGGCTCGCCGCGTTGGTCGAACTCATCCGGGATGAACACAATGTTCGGATCTCCGGCATTGAGGACGGGGCTGCCCGCCAGCGGCGCATGCGTTTTCGTCAGGCCGCCGTTGAATGTCAGGGGGCCCAACTGCGGATCGTTGGTGACGATGTTATTGCCGCCGGACGTGGGGACGACTCCGGTTCCGATCAAACTGTAATTCACGGCAAGCTCGCCATCGTCATCATGAGCGATTTCCAAGCCGCCGATGATCGCCGCGTTGCCGGCTACAATCGAGCCGTCGATCGTAAACGAAACGCTCCGAGCCGCATTCAACTGAAGCACGGCGCCGGCCGTCGGAATCGTTTGCGCCGAGCGATTGGTCGTGATCGTACTGTGCGTGATGCTGACATTTCCATTCGTGTAAATCCCGCCGGCCCCCGGGCCAAGACCGCCCTCCGAGTGGTTTCCGGAAATGGTGCTATTGAAGAGTGTCACGTCTCCGGTCGCATGGATTCCGCCGCCGCCCGACATGGCGAGATTTTCATTGATCGTGCTTTGCGTGATCGTCACATTGCCGAGCGAAGTCACCCCGCCGCCACTGCTGGCGGAATTCAACTGGACCGTGCTCTCGTAAAGGGACACAGGGCCGATCGCGTAAATTCCGCCGCCCTCGGCCAGGGCCGAGTTTCCAGTGATGGTGCTGTGCATCAGCGTCACGTTGCCCGCCGCATAGATGCCGCCGCCGAAAGTGCCGGTTCCAGTGGCTCGATTCCCACTGACGGTGCTCTCGCTGAGAAACAAGCTGCCGAATCCGGAGAAGCGAATTCCGCCGCCATGACCAGGCGAACCGTTGTCAGTGGTTCTGCCGCGCGTCAGATGGAGCCCGGCCAGCGTGACGCCGAACCCCGTAATGTTGAAGATGCGTGACTCAAGGCCGGCGTCGATCGTCACGTTCACGGCGAGCGGCCGGGCGTCGATCGTTACCGAATCGGTGATCACCAGCTCCGTGCCGCCCAGCGTAATCGTCGCCCCGGAAAGCGCCGCTGCGAACGTGATCAGGTCGGGGCCGGGATTGGCGTTCGTGATCGCGAGCGCTTCTCGCAGCGTCAGGTTGCCCGGCGAATGGATCCCGTCTTCCGCGTCCGCTGTGCTGTCGACCACGAGCGTGAGCAACTGCGCCTCGTGCGCCCCGATATCGATTCGCTCGCCGGCTACGCGCACATACGGTTCGCCGCGCTGATCGAACTTGTTGGGATCGAATACGATGCTCGGATCGCCCGCGTCGATCGCCGGGCTGCCCCCCATGGGTGCGTGCGTCTTGGTCGGGCCTCCGTTGTCGGCCAGCGGGCCAAGCACCGGGTCGTCCGCCGCCACGTTGTTGCCGCCCCCAGTCGGCGTGACGCTAGTTCCGATCACGCTGTAATCAACGGTGAGCGAGCCTTGAGGGTCATTCACGATATCCGGACCGCCGCCCCCCGCGACGTTGCCCGCGACGATCGAATTGCCAACCACGGTGAAGTGATTGAACGTTAAATCCGCTTTGAAAACGCCGCCGCCTTGCGACGTGGCGTCCAGCGCCCGATTGTTCGTAATCGTGCTGTGAGCGATCGTGACGCGAGCAGAACCAAAAATCCCGCCGCCGTGAGCCTGACTGCCCGCCGTGCTGTTCCCGCTGATAGTACTCTCGTCAATGTACGCGCGGGTGCAATAGATGCCGCCGCCCCTGGAGCCCGTGCCCTGCGTGCTATTGCCGCTCACGGTGCTGTCATAAAGCTTAACCTCTGCGCCAAAAATCCCGCCGCCAACCGCGTTCGTGCCGGAAGTCGTATTTCCGCTCACCGTGCTCTGTCGAAGGTTCACGTGGTGGGCAAAGATTCCACCGCCGCGCGCGACGTCGCCCGTCGTGCTGTTCCCGCTTATGTTGCTCCCGATGGCCGTCACGTCGCTGAAGAGTGCATATACGCCGCCGCCGCCGCCGTACGCCGTCCCGCCGCCCGTATTGCCCGACAGCGTACTCGTGATGAGCGTCAGGTGGCTCCTGTCGGAGTATTCGCCCCGGACATAAATCCCGCCGCCGCGGCCCAGCGACGCCACGTTGCCCGTGACGATGCTCTCGGCAAGGGTCAAGTTGCTGCCGATCCCTGCCGACCGGATCGCGCCACCGCCGCTGAAGCCGCTGGATCTGCCTCCCAGCAACGTCAACCCGCCCCACAGGTAGTCGCCCGTCGCCGTGACGTTAAAAATCCGCGACGGCATCAACTGGTTGGCGAGGATTATCACGTTCGAAGCCAGCGGCCGGGCGTCGATCGAGAGCGACTCGCTGATCGCCAGCTCCGTGCCGCCCAACAAGATTACCTGTCCGGAGAGCGCGGCATTAAACGTAATCTCGTCAGCGCCCGAGGTGGCGTTCGCAGCCAGGATCGCCTCGCGCAGCGAGATCCCATCGCCGCCGTTGTTCAACATGAGCGCGTTGATCGACGCCGTGTTGCCGTTGACTAAATCGGAATTGTTGCCGACCACCACGCCGGCCAAGAGGTGCCGGTCTTCCAGCGATTCGAGCCCGAGCCGGCGCGAATAAATAGCGTTGGCGTGGGAGCGCCTCGCTCGACGCCGCATGTTAAGCCCTCGGAACGAGCGCCACCGATCGCGTTTCGAATGAGCCATAGGTGAACCACCTTCGATATTGTCAACGCGTCAATTTACCCAGCGGCGGAACCTGCCGCCATAAAAAAGTTTCTTTCAACAGCGCCCCTCCCTGAGCCCCCACCGCAAGGGGGGGAGGGAATCAGAAAAGCGTTAAGAAGCCGTCGTTAGGCTGATTCGAGTTCTGAGGAGAGCTCGAGCCATTCTTCTTCAAGCTCGGCGAGTGCCGCCGTTAGTGTCGACAGTTCTGCGTGAAGACGCTGGGCTTCGGCGGCATCGGTAACGGTGAGGAGGCGGCCCTCCGCTGCGCGTTTCTCTTCGTCGAGGCGGGCGATTTTTCGTTCGACCGCTTTGAGTTTTTTCTGGCCGTCGCGGTCGGCGCGGGCGCGGGCTTTTCGGTCGTCGGCTGCCGCGGCTTCGGCGAGGCTGCCTGGGCCGAGCGGCGCGTGCGGGGCGCGGAGGCCGGTTTCGATTTCGTTTTGGACGCGGTAGACGTATTCGTCGTAGGTGCCGGGGTAGCTGGCGACTTTGCCGGTTCGCACCTCGATTACGCTGGAGGCCACGCGGTGCATGAAATGGCGATCGTGGCTGGTGAACACGACGGTGCCCTGGTAGCGGCAGAGCGCTTCGGCGAGCGCTTCGACGGATTCCACGTCGAGGTGGTTGCCCGGCTCGTCGAGCACCAGGACATTGTGCTTCCCCAAGAGCAGGCCGGCGAGGACGAGGCGCGCGCGTTCGCCACCGCTGAGGACGCGGATGCGTTTCTCGACCATGTCGCCGCTGAACAAGAGACTGCCGGCGACGTCTTTGATCTGCTGCGTGTTGGTGCCCGGAGCGGCTTGGTATTCGAGGTACTCGAGGACGGTTTTGTTCTCGGGCAGCGTCGTGTAGACGTGCTGCGCGTAGACGCCGACCTGGCAGCCGTAGCCCCACGTGATTTCGCCTGCGAGCGGCGGCAGCGAGCCGCAGAGCGTGCGCAGGAACGTCGTTTTGCCCTGGCCGTTGTCGCCCACGACGCCCACGCGCTGGCCGTGATCGATCTCCAGGTGCACGTCGCGGGCGACGGTGTGGTCGGGGTAGCCGATGGCCAGGTGCCGCGTGCGCGCGGCCGGGCCTTGCCGCGGCTCGATCTCGGGGAAGCGGAAACGGACCATCGACTCCGGGCCTTCGATCTCGATGAGCTGCAGCCGATCGAGCTGCTTTTGCTTGTTCTTGGCCTGGCTGGCCGTGCTGGCCTTCGCGCGGTTCTTGGCAATGAACGTTTCGAGCTGGCGGCGCTTAGTCATCGTGGTGGCGTTGACGCGGCGGTCGTGCTCGCGGCGTTCTTCCAGGTTGGCCAGGTACGCGTCGACGTTGCCGGGGTACATTGTGAGCTGGCCGCGCGACAGTTCGAGCGTGTGCGTGCACGTGCGCTTGAGGAATTCGCGATCGTGCGAGACGATCAAGCAGCCTCCGTCGAAGTGCCGCAGGAAGTGCTCCAGCAGCATCTGCGTGCGCAGGTCGAGGAAGTTGGTCGGCTCGTCGAGGATGAGCATGTTCGGGTCGTGCAGCAGGAGGGCGGCGAGCTTGGCGCGCGTCTGCCAGCCGCCCGAAAGTTCGCGCACCGGGCGGTCGAGCACGGCATCGGGGAATTGAAACTCCCAGGCCACCTCGCCGCAGCGCCACTCGGGCTGAGCGCTGTCGCGGATCAAGAATTCGCGGATGGTTTCGTTCGGCAGGAACGGATCGTGCTGGCGGACGTAGCCGAGCCGGAGCTGCCGGCCGCGAACGACCTCGCCCGCGTCGAGTTCTTCCTCGTCCAAGAGCACGCGGCATAGGGTCGACTTGCCCGCGCCGTTACGGCCGATGAGGCCGACCTTCTGGTCGTCGGCCAGCGCGCAGCTCGCGCCGTCAAGCAGGGCCTGCTCGCCGTAGCGTTTGTGGGCATCGATGAGCTGCAGAACGACGGGCATGGGGGGGAGGTGTCAGGTGTCAGAGTCGAGTGTTGGCGTTGGCGACGACGCCGAAGTTAACTTCGCGCGGCGCTGTAGCTGCCAACCAACCAGCGCAAACATTACGCAACAAATCAGACACAAACCTGCGAACCAGTCGCCGTACAGCATGTACAAGCTTCGCTGAGGAAATTTTTGCACGTCGGCGATGATCACATCGAGCGTTTGCCGCGGGCTTTCGGCGCGGATGCGGCCCCACTGGTCGATCCAGGCCGAGATTCCGCCGTTGGCGGCGATCACCAGGGGTGTCCGCGTTTCGATCGCGCGGAACACGCCGCACGCCAGGTGCATGTCCAGCTCGCTGGAGCCCCAGTACCAGGCGTCGTTCGTGACGTTCACGAGCATGTCTGGGGCGCGGCCGTCAGTTGCCGCGGTCGTTCTATGGCGGCGAATCACGTGAGGAACCGCCGTCTCGTAACAGATGTTCGGCGCGTAGCGGCGGCCATCCAATTCCAAAACTGCCGGCCCATCGCCCGCGTCGATCTGGCCGGCGATCGGTGCCAGCGCATGGAGCCATGGAAGCCATTTGGAGAACGGAATGAATTCACCGAACACCACGCGGTGCACCTTGTCATAGATTCCAACGATTTTGCCGCTACGATCCACGAGCGCTGCGGAATTATAGCGCCGCGGCGGCCGCGCGGTTCCGTCGGCGGCATTGGCCGGCTGGTGAATGCGATCGACGCCGACGAGCACCGGCGTATCGAGCCGCCGCGCAAGCGCCGCCAAAGCCGTCGGACCGTAGGACGCGATCTCCTCGGGTGTGCGCGGCGCGTCGGACGGCGGCTCATACGCAGCGTCGAATGTGATGATAGGCGTGCGAAACATCGTTTCCGGCCAGACGATGAGGTCGAGCGGCCGGCCGTCGCCATACTGCTTTGCCGACTCGACCGCTCGCTGCGACAGCGAAAAGT
>DASXWB010000830.1:0-8610 GCA_036503915.1 Lacipirellulaceae bacterium
GGGTCGGTGATCCAGATCGCGGCCTTAGCAAGGACCAACCTGGCGGCTGGGCGTTTAACGTCATGCCGTTCACGGAAGAAGACGCCAACTACAAGATTGCCTCTGATGGCGATCCGGTAAACAATACGCAGCGGCAACTCGATTCTATCCGCGACGTGATCAATAAGCCGTTGTCGCTCATTGGCTGCCCTTCGCGCCGCGGCGGTGCACGTCCGTTTCCGAAACCTTTTGATGGACCCTTCTATGCGCGCAATGCGTCGCAGGCTGCCAGCGCTGCCGTTGCACTCGCCGGTCGAGGTGATTACGCAATCAACTGCGGCGATCAACCGGCCAACGAAGCGGGCAGCGGCCCGGGTAGCGGCTCGAGTGTGTTGAGGACTGTGCCGGACCCGGCAGGCGGACGCGGCTCAGTCGTTAACTGGTGTCTGTCGCCCACGGGCAAGAATTTACGGACAGACGGTTGCCATTATGGCACGAATCACCCCGCGACAGGTATCAGCTTCCAGCGTAGTGAAGTGGCAATCAATCACATCACCGACGGCACGAGCCAAACCTATATGATCGGTGAAAAATACATTAATCCCATCAATTATGAAACTGGCCAGGATTACGCCGACAACGAGACATGGTGCACCGGCTACAACAACGACAATTTTCGCACGACGTCCAGCCCGCCGCTCCAGGACACCGATAATGTTGCAAATACTCTGCGGTTCGGAGGGGTCCATCCAGGTGTATGTCTTATGGCCTGGTGCGATGGCCACGTTGAATCCGTGAGTTTTGAGATCGATCCGGCAGTCCATAAGAAAAACGGCAATCGCCGCGACGGTCAGTAGGCATCTCACTTTGCCGGGTTCTTTTTAGAAACGAGCGGTTGAGTCCATGCTCGCACTACGCCTTGCTCGTCCTATCAGCAGCGCACTTTCACTTTCTGCCGGTGCGTTATCGATTTTTCTGTTTGCCGGTTGTGGTCGGTCAACGTCGACGCGAGTCGAATTGCCCAACGTCGACCCTCGTTCCGCTGCGGCGGAAGCAATACGACAATACGACAAAGACGGCGACGGGCAGCTCAACGATCCCGAGCTAGCGGCCTGTCCGGCGATTAACAACGCTCGACAGCGCTATGACAAGGATGGGGATCGGCGAGTCTCGGAGGAAGAAATTGCTCAGCGCCTCGAGCAGATCTATTCGACCGGGACCGGTTTGCTGGAGGTGCAATGCACCGTAGCGCGTGGTGGGCGGCCGCTCGCGGGCGCAACGGTGCGATTCGTTCCCGAGCCATTTCTTGGCGACGCACTGCAGACGGCTACAGGCACGACGGACTCGAGCGGCTGGGCAACGCCCGGGATTTCGGCCGACCAATTGCCGGAAAACCTTACGAGCGCGCAGCTAATGCAAGTCGGACTCTACCGTGTGGAAATTGAGCATCCAACCATCTCGCCCGGCAGCGCGAAACCGCTCGGTTTCGAGGTCGATCCTACGGGCCGCGATGGCACGATGGCTCAGTTCAATCTTTAATGGCCATTTGGTCCATTCGCGCTAGCGTGCGCTGTCGGCGCAGCACCCGCGTCGACCTTACCACATTCCGTGGCCGTTTCCAAACCTTTTTTCGCGCAAGCGCGCATGCGCATTTTCTTCGCGTTTATTTCAAAAACAACTTGAAGCCGCCGGGGGCTGGCTCATTTTTGCGCAGCAAAATGTGCCTATTCCCCTAATCCAGCATCGAGTATCCAGCAATCGCGCATCCAGCTACTTGTTTCCGGCCACTAAGTGTGCTAATGTACACGTCCCAAAAATGACTGTCCGGGATGCCGCCGCGATCGAGACGTCGCCGGTTCCATGGGTGCCACTGCTGGCTTGTCCAGCAGTGCTGTACCAACTTGCGCGCTTCGCCGTTGTGCGCGGGTCTCCCGACCCCCGCACTTCGGGCAGCTCGCGCGCTAAAATCGGTTCCCCGGGTGCGGCCAATTCCCAGACGGGTGAGGTGACGCGGCCGAGCGCCGCTCGCTGCGCTTTGGAGCGCTCCGTCGTCGCTCCAGGACGATTGGAGCGCGGGCGGCCACGCTGCGCGCTCGCCAACCGTCACCTCGATGGGCCCATCATTTTTTTTGGACGCCAACTTTAGCTGGCCTCTTTGAGGCCGGCCTGTCGCGGGCCTCTTTGAGGCCGGCTCGAACAGTTTGATCTGAGTAAGGTGGCTTCGCCGCGCAGCGCGCGGGGGGCCATCAAAAGTTGAGTACAAGATGGGTTCGCCGCGCAGCGTAACGCAGCCTTCCCGTGCGCTACCGGTGTGCGCTCGACGCAGGACTGGCCGCGCCGCCATCCATCGAAACCTCACGCTGCGCAAAACTCGGTCTAACTTCGTCGGCGCAGCGTCGGCACAAGCAGCATCGCGCCGAAACCGAGCAAGACGATTGCGCCGGGTTCAGGAATGATCTGCGTGGCGACGATCTGAATCGCGTTGATTGGCGCCCGCGGCGGGAATGAGGCGGCCTGGCTGCCTTGCGCGGTCAACGTAAAACTGCCGTCGTGCCGGCCCGGAAACACCAGGTAGTTGCCCGACGTGAAGCCGGGTGCGGTCGTCATCTCATCGGCGTTTTCGTTGGCCCGGACAAAGACGCCGTCCCCGGCCAAGGTGACCGGCCAGTTTGCCGTGTCGATGATCGTGGCCGTGTCGGGGCCATCGGTCGCCGAATCGATCGTGTAATTGCCGGCCCGGCCCGCACTCGAGTCGCCGTCGAAATATACGTACACGTCGTATTCCGTCCATGTGGCAGGAATTGCGTCGACCGTCACCGTCGTGGCGCTGGTGTCATTGGTGTCGAGATAGCCCTTCATGAGCGCGGCATTACCGTCGGCGGCGTCGTCAGCGACGATAGTCCACAAGTTGTTCGACGACCACGAAACGTTGGCGCCGGCCAGCGTGGCACCGTCGCGATCCAGCAGGCTCCCGGCCGCGGCTGATCCCATCGGACCCATCAGGTTGTTCCAATTCGATTGGGCGGCGCCCGGCGCGCCGGCCATTCCGGTCACGATCCCGTCATCCTCGACATGCCCATCGGGCTCGGCTGTGCTGCCACGGCCGCCGACGAAGTTCAAACCAATCGAGTTCAGCCCGGCCAAAACCGCGGCCGGCTCGCCGGGCGTCGTGCCCATCGCCCAATTCGCCGCGGCGCTACCGTCGGTCTCGACAATTTGAATGCCGTGCAGGCCGACGTTGTTGCTGCCGCGTAGGACGCGCAGGTCAAAGCTCCCGGTATTCAGCGAGCGATAATGGACGTAGTTCGCCAGCCCCTCGTTGGACGCCGGCTGAGTGGTCGCAGTCCCTTCGACGAAGCTCGTGAAGGGAGACGTGTTGGTCCGGATCCAGCGATCATTGGGCACAAAATTGAACAATCGCGTCCGGCCGGACCGGTTGTTTCCATCGGAGCCTAAGTACGCGTAGACATCGTAGGACGTATACGGAACGCCGGTGAAGGTGATCACCGTGTCGCCGGCAGTAGGCGTATCATCCAGGTAGCCCGCCATTAGATTCAGGTCGCCGGGTCCCATGTTGGGGGAGCTCCACGTGCCGTTGGCCGCCCATGTGACTGATAGACCCGGCACGACGGCGCCTGTATTATCGACAATCGAATTGGCGGTGGGACCGGAGATGTTTGCCCCGCCATCGCCTGAGGCGGCGCCGTCGGAGTTGTTCCAATTCATTTGGGGCACAACGCCGGCCGACTCGGTAGCGGCCATGTTTTGCTCGCCGGACGTGGTTCGCCGAAAATTGACGCCGATGGAAGCCGCGTCAACGGGAACAACAGAGAGAAAAGCAAACGCGCAGGATAAGATCCAAGTTGTACGTCTCATTAGCTTCCCCAGAACAGAAAAGGTAGCGAGCGATAAGACTAAGGCTTTAATCTTGCGGTCGGCGCGGCGCAAACCGCAGCAAACGTATTGGCCGACTCAATGGCGAAGCGAGCGATACCGGCGCAGTCGCATTATTCGATGCCGAACTCCCCGCCAATAAGCCCCTCCCGCACACGAACGGATTATAATTCCGGTCAGATGGGGGGTCAAGGATTTTCGAAATAAAGTGTAACTTTCGCGCGAGGCTATACGACGCAAGTGCTTTGCTGATGGCAATAACGGGTGATTGCGAACTGAATTCTTACCATCATCCGGCTGGCGGTTATTCGAGGATTGGGCTGATTTGGTTTTACAGTACGAGGACACCATGCTCGGTTTCTATCGCATCGCTGTTACGCTGGGGCTTTTTCATTTCGCTGTTGGCTGGGTCGCGGCAGCGGACATGGTTCAGCTCGATGAGACGAATTGGAGTGCGTACGTCCCGGACGGGAAGGAAGTTGATGCGATCTACGGAGATTACGCACTTCGAAGCGACCGGCTGATGGCCATCGTCGGACGCGCAGTTGCGACGCGCCACGCCAACATGACCGTGAAGAATGTCGGCGGCGCGCTCGTGGACTTTACGCGGCGTGACGCGCAAAGCGATCAATTGAGCTGCTTTTATCCGCACGGCACGGCATACACGCTGGAAGGACCGGCGGATTGGCCGAAAGAGCTTGGGGCGACTGACGAGGGCTGGCGAATTGCATTTCGTGCCAAGCCGATCGAAGGCTCGCGAGCTGCGCAGCTCGAAGGCCTTCAGATTATTGTCGGATACGAGCTGTCCGACGGCGTTGATTATCTCGTCGTGCGGTCCCTGATCACAAATACGAGCGAGCAGCCGATTGAGTTCGAGCTTGCAGACGAAATGCGCGCGGATGGGGAATTCAAGTCGGGCCTCAACCCGCAGCTGAATCTCTGGTGGTGCTACGACGAGTATTGGCGCCAGGCATACGGAGTGCAGCCCGCCGACGAACGATTTGTCCTTTACGCCGGGCGTCCAGAGGGGAAAGGATCGTCGCAGTTGGAATACAGGCCGGCCTCCGGAGGCCAAGCGCACGCGATTGCGCCAGGAAAGTCGCTCACGTTCGAGCGAAGAATTTTTCCTGCGGCCGATTCGCTGGGCACGCAAGCGATCGCGCGGCGGCTTCGCAGGGAACAACTCGTGGCCGCCGTGATCGCGGTGCGGGATTCATCCGGGCCAGTTGCAGACGCAATGGTTCGGATCAAAGCCGGCGAGGTAGCTGTTGGCGCGGGACGGACCAAAGAGGATGGGAAGCTCGTTGTCGAGGTGCCGGCGGGCGGTTATCAATGCCACGTCGCTGCTTTGGGGCGGCCGGAGCAGGCCTTCGAGGTGCGTGCCGCCGCCGGGCGGAATGGTTGGGATTTTCGACTGCCAGACCCGGGCTACCTTGAGGCGACGATCACCGACGAAGCAGGCAGCGGAATTCCCTGTAAGGTCGCCTTTTACGGGCAGGGCGTCGCCGATCCGAATTTCGGTCCGGATAGCGCGGTGCACGGCGTGCGCAACCTTTGGTACACGCACGAAGGACGAGTGCGCGTGGAGCTATTGCCCGGCCGGTACGAAGTCGTGATCAGCCACGGTCCGGAATATGATGCGATCATTCGATCCGTCGACGTCGCGGCAGGCGAGACGGCGCGGCTAAGCGAGAGGTTGCGGCGCAGCGTTGACACGTCTGGCTGGCTGAGTGCCGATTTGCACAGCCATTCGACGCCTTCAGGTGATAACACGGCAAGCCAGCGCGGGCGCGTGCTCAATTTGCTGGCCGAGCACCTTGAGTTTATCCCGTGCACGGAGCATCAGCGGCTCTCGACCTACGAACCGCATCTAAAGCATTTCGGCGCCAACCACCGCGTTCTCACTTGCACTGGCATGGAGCTAACGGGGCAGCCGCTGCCGATCAATCACCAGAACGCCTTCCCTCTCATTCTGCGCGAGCGAACTCAGGACGGCGGGGCACCGCAAATCGACGCGCATCCCGAAGTGCAGATCGAGAGGCTTGCGATGTGGGACGATGCGAGCGACAAGGTCGTGCAGATCAATCATCCGAACATTGCCCAGATGATTGGCGATCGCGATCTCGACGGCCGACCGGACCAGGGCTTTCGGAAGATGTTTCATTACGCCGATGTGATCGAGGTGCATCCGCCGCAGATGATCTTTGCGGATCTTTCGGTCGGAGAAGGCGGGCCGCGAGATCGCGGCAACGCGATCGTCAATTGGATGCAGCTCTTGAATCTCGGATATCGTGTGCCAGGTGTGGTGAACACGGATGCTCATTGGAACTTTCATGGCAGCGGTTGGATACGAAACTACATCCGCTCATCGACCGACAATCCCGCAGAGGCCGATCTGATGGAGATCTGCCACGCGTTAGAAAAGGGGCGCGTGGTCATGACCAATGGCCCGTTCATGACAGTCATTGCTGCCTCGGGTGAAACCAGCGTGGAACCAGGGGATGACCTGACGGCGGTTGACGGCGAAGTTCAATTGCGGGTGCGCGTTGCGTGCCCGAACTGGATCGATGTGAACCGGGTTCAGGTGTTCATTAATGGCCGGCCTGTTGAGGAGCACAACTATACGCGGCGGACGCACGGCCAAATGTTCGGCAACGGGGCGGTGAAATTCGACAATGCGCTTTCAGTCGCGTTGAATCAGGACGCGCACGTCATCGTGGCTACTGGTGGCGATGAAGGACAATTGGCACGCGTCTACGGGCCGGACCGTGCGTCGGCCGTGCCAACCGCCGTGAGCAATCCCATCTTCTGCGATGTAGACGGCGGAGGGTTCACGCCCAATCGCGACATGCTGGGCCTAGCGTTGCCGGTGGAACCTGGGCACCGGCCTACGCACGGCCATGACCATCAGCCGCCGCAGTAAAGGGAGCCACTTGCGACCACGACCCAGCCTCCGGTGTATCCCGCGGACACGGCTATTGGTGTGATAGCGGAATCGCTCGCCGGCGAGCGCAGAGGCCAACAAGCGCAATCGCGCACAGCGCGAAAGTTGCAGGCTCGGGAACGGAGGCACTGCTGGACAAGCCAGCAGTGGCACCCGAGGCGGTCCGGCCGAAGTTGGTCCGCCAGTCGTCATAGCCTGGTTGAGTGCCATCGGTCTTTCGCCACACGACGTAATCGGCGGCGTCGACCTTGCCATCGCTGTTGAAGTCGCCCGGCAGACCGATGTCGACGGAACTTAGGCCCATCAGGACAATATCGGTGCCGCCGGATTCGCTTATGCCCGAGACGACGCCGGTGTCGCCGTTGCCATCCCAAGTAATATCGCCCGTGTAGCTGATCGTCCAATTGAATTGGGTGCCGCCGAAGGTGGCCGAGACGGTCGAACCGGGCTCGTAAACTATGGTGCCATCGGCATTGGAAAATAGGCGTGCGTTGGTGCCCGACCCCAGGATACTACCCACGGGATCAAGGACATCGGGATCGTTGAAGTCGACGTCGAACAGGCCAAGATCTTCCGGCACGCCGCCCTCGAGCATCGGCGCTTCGTTGAGCACCAACTCAAGTCGTGCCGAGCGCGTCGCCGTTCCTGTGGACTCAGCCCCATTGTTGATGATGAGATCGTCGATCACCTGAATTGGCCGCGTGCCGCCATTTTCAAAATGAAACTCGACAACGCCGACACCGTTGGTGTCGCTATTGGCCGTTCCGGAGTGCGCGGCGATGTTCATGAGATAAGGACGCACATAACCGGACGTCGTGGGATTGTGCATGATGAACCGGCCGACGCCGCCGGTGCCGGCCGATCCGCCTGCGGAAAGGCGCAGCCCGCTGCCCGCTTCATGGGACACTTCCAAGATGCCGCCACGGTAGTCCCAAACGCCGTTACCAAAGCCGGGATTGCTCGTATCGGTAGAGCCGATATCAAGTGGGCGATTGACGACCTTGACGGTTCCACTCAGCTGGTTGACCCGTCCGCTGGTGCCTTCGTTTGCCGTCCCGCTGGACCGGCCGATTACCGGCCCCAGGCTACCGGAGCCGCGGACTTCCAGATCGCCCTTGATCGTAAGCAGATTCGAGTTCGGCGTATTTCGAGAGATATAAAACTCGGCGATGACTTGCGGGCCATAGCCGGTTGGAAAAGCTCGTGTCGCAGCGGTCGCAAAACTCGGATCGTTGGCGGGGTCGTACACGACTCCTTCGCCACCGGGCAGGCCGCTTGTGCCAATGTTGATCTGCGTGTCGGTCGCTCCCGGCGGTGACAGGCCGTTGCTCGGCGGCAGCGCCGTGTTGACGTCCATGTTCGTGTTCCAGTTGACTGGATCGAACCACCATTGCGTATTCTTGTCAGCATCCCAGGAAATTGCTGCGAGCGACGCCGCCGGTGCGCACAAAGTTGCGACCGCCGACAGAATCGTGACGCAAACGTATGCTCTAAACCATCGAAGTTTCATTTCCGCCTTCCCAACCAATCACTTGACTGAGCCACTCAATTTGATTGTCACACGTCGCGGCAACGCGGAGCCCTCGCCTCGTCAAGGCGGGTCCAGCGTGATTCTCAAGTTCTCCGTTTCGCCGGCCTCGACGCTTAGTTGCAACCCCGAAATACGCACATCGCCGTACTTCGCTGCAATCGACGGCGGACGGCGATTGTCTGGATCTCCGCGGTTCTCGACGATAATTACATCATAGTTGCCTGGAGGAATGCCGTCGCCATTTTCGCCCACACCGAGCTCG
>DASXWB010000831.1:0-1735 GCA_036503915.1 Lacipirellulaceae bacterium
CAGATCCATTCAATCAACGGGCCGTTTACGAAAACGCCGGGTTCATCTTCAAGCTCTCAAAGGAGATTTGGGACCGGCATCCTTGCTGCGCGTTCACAGTGTCGCAGGAGTTCGCGACCAAATATCCGAATACGTTTGGCGCTCTCTTCCGGGCCATCGTGGATGCCACCCACTATGCGTCTGATCCTGCGCATCGTAAGGAGATCGCAGCGGCGATTGCCCCGACGAATTACTTGAACCAACCGGTGACCGTCTTGGAACAAGTCCTCACCGGAACGTATGCCGACGGGCTGGGCAATATCCGGAAGGAACCGAACCGCATCGATTTCGATCCGTACCCGTGGCATTCGATGGCCATCTGGATTCTCACGCAAATGAAACGCTGGGGGCATCTGAAGGGAGACGTGAATTACAAGTCGGTGGCCGAGCAAGTCTACCGGGCGGCGGATTGTGACCGGATTGCCAAGGAGTTGGGGTATGCGACGCATCAATCGACGATGGGCAAGCATGTCATCATGGGCAAGGAATTTGACGCGAACAACGCCGATGCCTATGCCAAGGGTTTCAAAATTCACAGCATGGCCTAAGGAGAACCGATGGAATCGATGGACCGTACGCTGATGCCAGAAGTGACCCCGACAGCCAGTGCCGACACTCCGGTAAGGCCCTCCCTCCAGAGGCTCCTGGAGAGGTGGTCGTCATCGGCCTGGCAGTGGGCGACGACAAGGCGAAGCCACAGCGAGCGAGGAGGAGTCATGGCCGCTCAACCTCAAGGCAACCCGTGGTACATCGCCGGGTTCGTGCTCGTGGTGTTTCTGTTGAGCTGGCATTTCTTTACGCTGCGATCGAGCTTCGACCAGCGAGGGTTGAGCGAAGAGCAGTTGCAAATGATGGAGTTCAACGGCGACATCGTGCGAGCGGCGGATGGAAGCTATGCCTGGAATCCGGAAAAGGAGAAAGTCAAAGGTGTCCCTGGTCCATTGGCGGTGCTCGAGAAGGCCCGCGAGGAACTGGCTGAGGCCTTTGTGAAAAAGGGCACCAACGATCACGGCATTGCCTATCTGGTGCTTTACACGGTCTCGCGGTTTGCCGGCGGCTTCCTGGCGGCTTCGGTCATCGCGATTATGCTGGGCGTCATTCTCGGCCTGAATAAAGTGCTTTTTCGCGCCGCGAATCCGTTCATTCAAATTATGAAGCCGATTTCTCCGCTGGCATGGATGCCGCTGCTGCTCTATACGGTGAAGGATCCCAAGTGGACGGCGGTGCTTGTCGTCTTCATGGCGGCAATCTGGCCGACTCTTGCCACAACGGCCTTCGGGGTCAGTTCGCTGCGAAAAGAGTATTTGCACGTCGCTGCGATTGTGCAGCTCTCGTGGTTTCAGCGGCTCTTCAGAGTCATTCTCCCGGGAGCGGCGCCGACCATCGTCAATGGCTTGCGCATTTCCTTCGGCAGCGCACTGGTCGCAGTGGTCCCTGCGGAAATGCTGCTCGGTGAACTCGGCGTGGGCTATTTGAGCTGGATCGAATGGAACAACCTCGACATCGCCGGCGTCATCTTTGCGATCCTTGTCGTCGGCGTCGTCGGCGTCATTCTCGATTCGGGATTCAACAAGTTGGCGGGCCTTGTCACCTATCAGGAGTAAACCATGCCTTTTCTACTGATCGATCATGTGACCAAGTATTTCTCCAATCCCTCAGGAGCCGGTCAGGTGTGTATATTCAAGGATGTCACGAT
>DASXWB010000832.1:0-2761 GCA_036503915.1 Lacipirellulaceae bacterium
ATGACTTTCTCGTTGGCGCCGCCGTGGAGCGGCCCTTTCAGCGCGCCGATGGCACCGGCAATCGCCGAATGCAAGTCGGAAAGTGTCGACACGATCACACGCGCGGTAAAGGTCGACGCGTTGTACTCAGGCTCGGCGTAAAGAATCAGCGACACGTCCATCGCCTTGACGTGCGCCTTGGGCGGATCGGCGCGGAACAGCATATGCAGGCAATTGGAGGCCAGCGACCGGCCGCTTTCGGGCGGCACCGGCTCCTTGCCCTGTCTCAAGCGATGCCGAGCCGCCATCACAACCGGCAATTGTGCCAAGAGCCGCTCGGCCTTGCGAACGTTAGCGGCGTGACTGTTGTCGGTTGCGTCTGGGTCCCAGTGTGCGAGCAAGCTCGCGGCCGAGCGCAACACGTCCATCGAGGACACCGAAGCGGGCGTTTGACGCAGGGTTTCGATCACCGGCCGCGGCACTTGGGCCGCCGACTTCAGGCGCCGTCGAAAATCATCCAATTGGTCGGCGGCCGGCAATTCGCCGTGCAACAACAGATAAGCGACTTCCTCAAACGTGCCATGCCGCGCGAGGTCCTCGATCGAGTAACCGCGGTAGCTCAAACCGCCGGTCACCGTGCTGATTGCCGTTTCACCGGCGATGACGCCTTCCAGGCCGGGACTATAGATTTCTTCGGGCATAGGTGAGTCGAGAGTTGAGAGCCGAGAGTTGAGAGCCATAGGGAGGATGCTGGATGCGGGGGGCAGGGATACGACATTTATTGATTGACCCTACCAACCGCCACCTGCATTCCGCATCCTCTCATTTCACATCCGCATCGTAACCCAAGAGACCGTACAATTCCTCGCGCGTTTGCATCAGGTCCAATAATTCCCTCTGCGTACCGTCGGCGGCTAGCATGGTGAGGGTCGATTCGATGGCCTTCATCGCAACGCGCAGGAGCGTGACGGGATACAGCACCACGCGATAGCCGATGGCCGCGAGGTCGTCGAAATCCAAAAGCGGGCTTCTGCCGAATTCAGTCATGTTCGCAACAAGTGGCAGGTCGATCGCCTCGGCGAACGCTTGAAACTCCTCGCGATTGGCCAGCGCCTCGGGAAAGATCCAATCCGCACCGGCCTCCACATACTGGCGGGCTCGGTCCAGCGCGGCGTCGAAACCCTCGACGCCGCGTGCATCGGTTCGGCCGATGATCACGGTGTTTTCGTCCATTCGGGCCGCTGTCGCGGCCTGCAGCTTCGCGCACATGTCAGCCGCCGGCACGAGTGTTTTTCCAGAAAGATGCCCGCAACGCTTGGGCAGCTCCTGATCTTCGAGTTGAATTGCTGCGGCGCCGGCGCGCTCCAGTTGGGCGACGGTCCGCTCCACGTTTGCGACGCCGCCGAAGCCTGTGTCGGCGTCCACAATCACTGGAATCTCGACACGTGCCGTAAGATACTCGACCTGCTGAACAAGCTCAGTCAGCGTCAACAGGCCGATATCCGGCATGGCCAACACGCCGGCCGATAGCGAACCGCCGGACAGGTACACGGCGGAAAAGCCCGCCTCCTCGATCAGCCGACCGGCCAGCGCGTTGGGGGCTCCGGGCACTTGGATGGCTGTCTCGGCAACGGTGGCACGCAGGATCTGGCCAGAGGTCGTCGTTGGGTCCGCCATCGCACGCTTGCCAATCGTTTTGCGATTGTGTTGCCGCCACTCGATGATACGTGGTGCGAGGAACCATGAGAAGCGGTGCATTCGTCGCGCGGCGTGGCTCGGCTGAGCCTGGCGGGGCAAGCCCCGCCGCTAAATGCTCGAGTGAACGTCTGGCTGGCCGCGGGCTCAAAATCCGATTACTCTGGCTCGTAACGCTAATGGAATTGTATGTCGCAAGCTGCCGACGCCATTTTAAATTCTGAATTGCCGCCCGCACCGCAAGGTCTGGCACAGCGGCTCGGCGAAGTAGCGCTCATCGTGCTCGTGTTCTTCACGTTGGCCGGCGACCCGCCGCCGCAAGTGAACGAATCTCATTATCTGTGCCGGGCCAAGCACTTTTGGGATCCGGCGTGGTGCGCGGGCGATATGTTTCTGGAGAGTGCCGATACTCAGGTTCTATTTATCTGGCTATTTGGCTGGATTACGAAATGGGCCTCGCTTTCCACGACGGCTTGGATTGGACGACTGCTGGCCTGGGCCCTGGTGGCCTGGGCCTGGCAGCGATTGAGCTGGCGGCTCGTGCCGGCGCGAATGGCATCCGTTCTGTCCGTCGCGCTATTCGTCACGCTGAATGCTCAAGCCCAACTGGCGGGCGAATGGATCGTCGGCGGCGTGGAAGCCAAGACTTTTGCTTATGCGCTGGTGCTGCTTGCGCTCGCTGAGCTGATCGACCATCGCTGGAATCGGATGTTCGTGCTGCTGGGAGCCGCGACGGCGATTCATCCACTCGTCGGCGGCTGGAGCACTGCACTTTGCGCCGGGATGTGGACATTTACAGCACTTGCCGCCCGCAGAAAAAACTCAACACCCGGCTTGAGCCGCATCCCGTTGCCGGGCGTACTCGGCGGCGGACTTCTCGCGCTGCTGGGACTGGTCCCTGCATTGTCGCTGACGTGGAATGAGCCGGCCGAGGTCGTCGCCGAGGCCAGCCGCATTTACGTCTTCGAGCGGCTGCCACATCATTTGGCGCTGCTGGCGCTCCCGAATGAGGAAATCTCGGCAAGGCTTGTGCGCCATGGGTTATTGCTTATCTGCGTGATCGCATTTGGCATCGTGCTGCGAAGTC
>DASXWB010000833.1:0-3242 GCA_036503915.1 Lacipirellulaceae bacterium
CGAAGATTAGCGTTCCAACAAAAATGCCCCTTTTGTGCTCTGCGTCCGTCGCGCCTCTGCGTGATGCTTTTTATTTCTGCGTCCAATTAGTCGAGTATTCGCCATGACTCGCTCGCAATTGCAAATGTTGTTAACGATCGCGTTGACTCTCACGGCCACCGCGGCACTCGCCCGGACCTGGACCGACTCCACCGGAAAATACAACGTGGACGCCGATCTCATTGCGTTCAACGACAAAACCGTCATCCTGCAGCGCGAGGACAAACAGCTCGGCGCAATTGACATCAAAAAGCTTTCGCAGGGCGACCAGGAATATCTCAAGTCGAAGGAGGCCGAAGAGCGCGCCAACGAAATCGCCGGAAAAAAGCAAACCTGGACGCTTCGCGATGGCATGAAGGTGCCCGGCCGCGTCGTCGACTATGCCCGCCGCGATCTTACGGTGCAGCGGCGCCGCGGCAAGATCTATGTCAACGATCGCCAGTTTGAGAACTTGCCGGAAATCTACCAGCGCATGTTGCCCAAAGTGGTCGCGCAGTTGGAGCGCATCAACCAACCTGATAAGCGCGGCCTCGAAGCCTGGCTCGTGCGGCAAAAGGGCCAGCCGCGCACCTTCACCGTCGAAGGCGTGATCATGGAGCTCGAAAACGGCGACGAGTACGGCGTCCCATTCTTCTTTTTCTCCGATGAAGATCTCGCCGTGCTCAAGCCGGGTTGGGATGAATGGCTCGCCGCGCACCAGGACGAGCACTACGACAAGCAAGCAGACCACGCGTTTATGGTCCAGTCGCTGGCGGCCGCGCGGCAGCACGATCGAGAAGTGCAGCGGCAGATTGCCATCATGCAGCTCAACTTGCAGGCGGTTCAAGCCGGCCTCACGTCGCTGTGGGAGGTGACGCTCTATCCGGCGCGGGGCAATGCGGGCCCGCCGCTATGGGTCGTTCAACCCGGACGCAATAGTCAGCAGGCTGCCGCGGCGGCGCTGTCGCAGAATCCCGGATACGTGGCCGGTCCGGTGCGCAAAGTCGGCGGGTTCTAAACGCCGCGATACGCTTATGTTCGCCAAACTCCGACTATTGCCGGCGCGTAGGCTCGCACATCCCACGGTTCCTTCGCCGGCAATGCCCCCACCAATTTACTGAAATCCAATTCCTCGTTCGCCTCAACAATAAGAATACTGCTTGTCGGCGCGTATTCTTGGATGCGGCCAATTAGCTCGATCATTTCTGCTTGCCGCTCCGTATAAAACGCATACGGCGGACTGCAGAACACGAGCCACCCGCCTTCCGACGGTGGTGATGCTATGGCCGACGGAAGGTCGCGCTTCGCCCACAGAAACGCGCTCGTGACCAGTAGTTGCGATTGGTCCGCGACGCCCAGCGTCCGAATGTTTTCCTCCACGATGCGAGCGGTCGGCACATGCTTCTCGATAAACGTCGCGCTGGCGGCGCCGCGGCTGAGCGCCTCGAGTCCCAGCGCACCGGTGCCCGCGAACAAGTCGATCGCATGCCGCCCGCCGCACTCGGTGCTGATAAGATTGAAAATCGCCTCGCGCGTGCGATGCTTCATCGGGCGAACGAGCGGGTCGCCATGGTAGCGCAGCCGCCGGCCGCGGAACTTGCCGCCGATGATCCGCACTTCTGTATCATGCGCGTCCGGCGCAGCGCCCGGCCGTCTCGGTCCCGCTTCGACGTTCTTTCGTTTGCGTGCCATCTGGCAACGAAAATCCAACTGTAAGAGTATCCCATGTCGATCACGCAATGAATGTGCTATTGTGTGTGAAAACCATTGCGCCTGGAACCAGCCTCGCAAAGAAGATTTTCGTATGAGCCGAAAACGTCGTTCATTTTTTGTATTGACCGTTCTGTTTGTGTTCGCTGCGTCGGCTACCTTGTTGCGCGGCCAGGAGCCCGCCGCCCAGCCGACAGAAAATCGCGAGGTAGTGCCGCCCGAAGAAGACGCCAAGAGCGATCTCACCCGTGCCGATAAAGCCCTCATTGGGCCTGGCGAGACGGTCACCACGAACGCCGCCGCACAGGCAAAAGCCGCCTTCGACGCGAAATTCAACGAGTACAAGAAGGCGGTGCGCGAAATCGAAAAAATGCAGACCCAGTTTCAGTCTGCAGACGCCGCGACGCGTCAAAGGCTCAACACGCAGCTCACTGGCCAGATCGCCCACGCCCAATCACTCGTAAACGAAATGCTCGAAGCGGCCATCGCGGCCTATCGCTTTGCCCCGAATACCGACGAGCAAATCACCGAGCTGCTCATTGCCGTGGCCCGCTACGACGTGATCGGCCGGCAAATCGGCCGCGGCCAGCCCGGCCAGCCGGCGAAGGGCGGAAACCCACAGGATATGTACTACGCAATCGACGGCGGCGACCGCTACGAACGGGCGCTGCCGGTGCTCAAGCTGCTCGTCGAAAATGACGCCGGCAGCCCGGAGCTTTACGTATGGGGCTTTCTCGCCGCTTTCGCCACGAACGACTTTGAGCTGGCCTCGAAATGGCTCCAGGAGGCGCAGAAGAAGGACGCAATCCAGCCCATCGCCGAAGCGGCCGGCAAGTCGGATCGCGAGGACGCTGGCTTGATGGAAGCCGTCATGCATCAGATTTCCAGCAGTGCCGCCGTGCTGGAAGAGTATCGCCAGCTGTGGGCCAAGGAATCCCAAATTCGCGCGGCCGAAGCGGCGGCCGACGACTTGCCGCGCGTCAAGCTTACGACCACCAAGGGCGAAATCGTTGTCGAGCTGTTTGAGAATGAAGCCCCGCAAAGCGTGGCGAACTTCTTGACATTGGTCAAACAAGGCTTTTACGACGGCAGCCCGTTCCACCGCGTGCTTCCGAAGTTCATGGCCCAGGGCGGGGCGAAGGATGAAGAAGGGCAGGGCGGCCCGGGCTACACGATCCGCTGCGAATGCTACCGGCCCGACTATCGGCGCCATTTCCGCGGCACCCTGAGCATGGCCCACGTTGGCCGCCGCGATACCGGCAATTCGCAATTCTTCCTGACGTTCGTCCCCACGGCTCATCTGAACGGCAAGCACACGGCATTCGGACGCGTCATCGAGGGCATGGAGGTGCTGGCTGATCTCCAGCGACGCTCGACAATGCACGAGACGAATCCGCCAAAAGCCGACCGCATTCTCAAGGCGGAAGTCGTGCGCGCCCGGGGGCACGAATACAAGTTCGAGAAACTGCCGGGCCGCTGATTGCGACAGCAATTAATGCGGTTCGGGGCCGATC
>DASXWB010000834.1:0-18795 GCA_036503915.1 Lacipirellulaceae bacterium
ACAGGCCCAGGCCAAGGCCCATGCTCGCTCCCACGATGCCCAAGCTGAACCCGTAACCCAAAAAGATGCTCATGATGCCACGGCGGCTTGCGCCGAGCGATTTCAGGATGCCGATGTCGCGCGTCTTCTCCACGACGATCATGAAGAAGATGGCCAGGATGCCGAAGCCAGCAACGGCAATGATCAAAAACAGCAGCACGTTGAGGATGGCCGTTTCCATCCGGATCATGCCCAAGAGCGGACTTTCGCGATCCAGCCAAGACCCAATGAAGCAACTTCCCGGCGGAAATTGCGATCGCAGCAGGTCGCGAACCATTTCCAAATCGGCTCCCGGCTTGAGCCGAATTTGAATCCGGCTGAAATTGGCGATTCCAGTCGACGGGTCAATCATGCCGCGCAGCTCCTGCAGCTTGCGAATGGGCACAAATACGAACTGCGAGTCGTATTCACCCATCTTGCTTTCGTAGAAGTCGACGACCGTGAACTTCGCGCTCAGCGGCTTGGGCGGCCGGCCGGCCGTGACGTACGTGATCTCCACATCGTCGCCCGGCAAAAGACGGAAAATTTCCTCGTTCGCGGGCGTGTGAAGGCGGCAAAGCGAAACGCCCAGCACGCAGCCCGTGTGCTGTTCGGTGGCCGGGTTGAAATCGGTCCCTTGGGAGCCTGCAATCTCATCCGCTAACGACGCTTGCCCTGGACGGTAAAACGGGTTGCCCTCAAGCGATCCTGCCGGGGCGACGACCCTCGTTGCATAGATTGCATTCCGCCGGCGGTGCGCCCAGCCGGCGTACTGCATCTGTTTTCGCGCCTTGCGTTTCGGCGAGTCGGCAAGCGTGTGGTCATAAACATCGTAGCCCCCTTCCTTGAGAAGAAAGTCGAGCTGCTTACGATTCTGCGGATGCTGCATGAACAGGCCGAAGTCGCTCACGCTCGCGTACGTCGCTTCATCGACGCCAATGAGCATGATTTGTTGCGTGATGTATCGGCCGTTGTAGTCGTTGTACCCCAGCATTGCGGGAACGACGACTGTCGGCGACATCCCGGCGACATACTGCCCGGCGACTTTTTGAATCCTCTGCATGTAATGATCCGCATCCGGAATCCCTTCCAGGGACGCAGTCTCCAATACGAGGTCCGAGAGAAAGCCGTGCAGACGATCCTGTGTCTCGTGAACGAAACCCTTCATGACGGCGTTGACCGCAATGAGCGTCGCCACGCCGAGCATCACGCTGATGATCGAAGCCAGCGCGATATAACGAGTCTTGAGGTAGCGCCAACAAAGAAGTAGCTTGTACATGAATCCCATCCTTGGGAAACGAGGCGTAAGTCGTTAGGCATTACACCAGGCGTGTGTTATTCAGGCCTCAACAACGGAAACAGAATCACATCGCGAATGGATTGCGTGTTCGTCAGCAGCATAACCAACCGATCGATCCCCAAGCCCAAGCCGCCTGCGGGCGGCATACCATGCCGCAGCGCGCGAATGAAATCATGGTCCATCTTGGCCATCGATTCTTCGTCGGCTAACCCAGCCAACTGGGTCTTGAACAACTGCTCCTGCATGTCCGGATCATTCAGTTCCGTGTAGGCGTTGGCCATCTCCATGCCCTGTACGATGAGCTCGAACCGCTCCGCTACCGCCGGATTGTCGGCCTTGCGCTTGGTGAGCGGGCAAATGGCGGCCGGATAGTCGAGCACGAACACGGGGCCAGTAAGCGTCTTTTCGATCGCCGTTTCGAACACCTCGCTTTTGATGACATCCGGGTGCTTGAGCGCGGTTTCCAGCCCGCGTGACTTGGCAACTCGCGCAATCGCAGCCCGGTCGCCGGCGTCGATATTCAGCTTCTCCGTAAAGAGCTCGTCATAGGTCTTGCGTGCAAACGGCGGCGTGAAGTCGACCGTCGCATCGCCCCACGGCAGCTGCAGCGGCTGCCCTGTGGCCTCGATCGCCGCGACGATGCAAGCCTCCGTCAGCTCCATCATCGAGCGGTAATCGCCGTAGGCCTGGTAGGCCTCGAGCATCGTAAACTCTGGATTGTGCTTCTGGCTGATGCCTTCGTTGCGAAACACGCGGCCTAGCTCGTAAACCCGTTCCATGCCGCCGACCATGAGCCGCTTCAGGTGCAGCTCCAAGGCAATGCGCATGTAAAGATCGATGTCGAGCGCGTTATGGTGCGTTTTGAAGGGGCGGGCAGCCGCGCCTCCGGCAATCGAATGCAGCGTCGGCCCTTCGACTTCAACGAAGCCGCGCGCATCGAGCGTCCTTCGCACCGCGCCGATAATCCTCGTGCGGTTCAAAAACCGCTGCATCACTCCCTCACCGTACGTCAGGTCGAGGTAGCGCATGCGATGCCGCAGCTCGGGATCCGTGAGCCCATGGTGCTTTTCGGGCGGCGCGGCCAGGCTCTTGGTAAGCAGGGTGACACGGCTGGCAAAGATCGAAAGCTCGCCGGTCTTCGTGCGGCGCAGCTCGCCGTCTACTCCAATGATGTCCCCCAAGTCGAGGCACTGAACGAGCGGCCAATCGTCGCCAACTTGCTGCTGGCCAATGAACAGCTGGATCTGACCGGTCATGTCGCGGATGTCGACGAACTGTAGCTTGCCCTTGTCGCGATGCAACACAATGCGACCGGCAGCGCGAACCTGCGGCCCCGACATTTCGCCGGGGCCCAGCTCGGCGAGCCACTTGCGGAAGTCAAATTCAGCTCCGGCTGCAATTGGGTCGGGAAGCTTGGTTTCCTGCCCATCCTTCCCCCGATACACGATTTCACCAGCACGAGCCCGAATGTCGCCGATCGGCGCGTGATTGTCGAAGCGCGTTCCCCAAGGGTCATATCCAAGCTCGGCAATTCGCCGCAGCTTGTCGCGACGCGACGATTCCCAGTCGCCGCTGGCCGGCGCGTCTGCCGATGATTCAGTCACACTCGTGCTCATTCGTGGGAGGATTTTCTTTCCCGTTGTATACTCACTGCAGGCGCGAGGCGAAAGCTTCTCGCCCGCTTTGGCCGTGATTTGCTGCTCGGGCGCGCACGATTTGGTGCTCGCGCCGCGCTTCGCTCGACGGATGCGCATTGCCGCAACCCGTGCGGACGCAACATTTTAGTGGCTCGCCGCAACGCGTCAATGTCGCTGTGAATACGGACAATGCTAGCGCTCCATTCGCGTTGACTCGATTCCGCGCCGTCCCTAGGATTCCCCCACTACTTAGTCGATTCTTTATCGCGCGGACTTAGATTCGGTCAGTGTCCCTGGAACAGCGCTGATGGCCCGTAAGTTTCGCATTGCCGCACTCTGTACGTCGCTCGTCGCGGCCTGCGTCTTGCTGGTGCTAGGCGGTGCCTATTACGCAGCGCGCCAAGTGCGGCCATTCTACAAGCAGGCGCTGACGCTTGAACCGGAAGTGCTGGAGCGCGGAAGCCGCGAGCTGGAAAGCCGGGCGACCGCGCTTTACAGCGATGCTCGCCAGGGCGGAGAGTGGCATGCGCTCTTCACGGCGGAGCAAATCAATGGTTGGCTGGCGATTCAGCTGGCCGAAAATCAAGTCGAAAATCGGCCTGGCAATATTCGCGATCCGCGGGTGGCGATCTCCTCTGAAGTACTGACTCTTGGATTTAAGACGCACTCGGGCGGCGTGGAAACGGTCATCTCGGTGGATGCATCGGTGTTCGTCACCGACGAAGGCGCGGTCGCGATTCGATTGATGTCGGTTCGGGCCGGCGCCCTGCCGCTGCCCGTGATGCAACTGGCCGATGAGATCGCAACGACCTGCGAAAGGCTTTCGCTGCCCGTTCGTTGGACCCAGCAGGACGGCCAGCCAGTGGCGATCGTCGAGCTGCACAGCGACCCGTCGACCGAGGAGCGGCAATTCTTTATCGACGCCATCGAGTTCGGCGAAGGTGAGATGTACGTCGCCGGGCATACGGAAGTTGCCGCGACGGTCTCGGCCAATTCGCCCAAGATCGGGCCGCCGGCCAACGAGGAAAAAACGCAGATTGAACTGGATGATTATGAGCTGCGCCTCACGCCGAAAAACAAGCGTTCCGCCCTGCAGGTTGCCCGCAGGCAGGGGAATCGTGAAAAGCGCACGCAAGTGCAGGACCGCTAATTGGGTCCATTCAATGTAAGCGTCCAACCGTTGGCGTTCGGCTTGTCGGCCGCCAAAGTAACTTGGCCGCTTAAGCGCTCACCGCGGAGTTCGATGTGCCAATGTTGTCGTGACTCCGAGATCGTTTCGAAACTGCCCGCATCGACTCGAGTAACGTGTCCGCGCTCGCCGCTCAGTAGGCCTTCATATTCGAGATAGTCGCGACGATGATCGCCTAGTGGCTCGGCATTGACGCTGCTTTGCGGTGAAACGTCGACGCACGCTGGGTAGATCGACGCCGTATGCCATTGGGCCGCTTCCCAGCCCCGCGGTAGTTGCAAAAGAGCCCAGGTGCGCAGCGAGCCGCCTGCATCAAGCATAAGGTCCCAGTGCGATGGCCTGTCATAGCCTGGTGGACACTCGTGATAGAGAAGCACGAAGCGTGGCATGGACTTGGAGACCTTCGATCGGCATTGGGTGCGGGGTAGGAGACCCTTGCACAACCGGGGGTCGGAGACTCGCGCACGACGGATAGCTGCGCCTGAGCGGGACGAACCGTATAACGATGCTACCGTGGAAGGATTTCGATTGGATTGGATTCCACGACCAGGGGCGCCGGCAGGCTGGGTGCCGCCAATTCGGCCCGTATCCGCGCTCGCCCCTCTCGGTTGACATTCATCGGGATTATATTGTCGCTCGGCCTGAGGCTGAAGTTCGGGAATAGCAGAAAAGCGGATCTCCTGTCCGAGGACCGTGGCTTCGCCTTGCGGCTGAATTTGCGTCGCATCGGCGTTGAATTCGGGCGGCAGCAGCACGCGCACTGAAACCTGCCGCTCCACCTGCTGCCCGACGTTTTGAACATTGACATAAATGATCTCGCGTTCGCCCACGCGTGCCGGATTTGTAGACTCAGTGATCGTGAGCCGTAAATTCGACGCGATTGGCGGCGATACAGCGCCCGGTCGGCCCGATGCGGCCGGTGGCAGTATTTCGACGCACGCATCATCTGCCACCGTCACGCCGCCGTCAGCGGTGACCGTCACCCGGTTGCAGGCGCTGTTGGCGGCGCTGCGACAAAGCGCTTCCATGCGAAACTCCCGCCGCTCGTTGGCTTCCATCTTCGCAATGCGCATCACAAGCGCCCCGTCCGACAGCCGCGCATGCCCCGGTTCGGCCCTTTGTGGTTCTAGCGGCTCGTCGCACCTGGCCACCAGCTCAATGTTCGTAGCCGCGACGTCGCCAACATTGCGAAGCACGGCGACGAATTCAGCTGTCTCTCCGACATTTCGGCGCTCATGGCCGCGGACGTCAAGTTCCAAGGTCGACTGTCGAGCCGTGACGCAGCCTCGCGCGGACACCGCTTCGGCGCCGTCTGCCGACACGGTCACTTCATGGCATAGAGTGCCGTTGGCCACGACTTGGAACGTGAGCGGTATCGTCTCGGAGTCGCCTGGCGGCAAATCGCGCATGCCCGGGTAATCCACGGCGAACTCATTGGGCTTCGCGTTCGGATGGCTCAGGCCGCGGTCGAACTGCGAGCGAATTCTAATGCCGCGAGCGGTCCCGTCGCCGCGGTTGGTGACGACAATGTCGAAGCTGGCGAAATCACCGACAGCCACGTTTTCGGCGGTCGTGCGCCGCAGCGTTAAATCCAATTGCGGCCGCCCCGGTGCCGGTTCGTCCGCAGGCGGCGTGTAGCTACCGCTCGGCGGCGAAGCGGTGCTCGGCAGCGCCGGCCGCGGTGTGACTTCGTACGGCGTCACGGGAGTGGACGAAGGCGGCGCTCGTTCAATCGGCGCTGGGCGGGCCTCCGGCGGACTCGTGGGTTCTCCGATCGCGCCGGCCGCCCACGAAATCGTCGTCGCGCCGCGGCCGATCTCCAGCCGCGGGCTTGCATCCGTTGTTGCTTGCGGCGGGCGCACGATAGTGATGTTCACCGTCGTGCTTCCGCCGCTCATGTCCGCAGGACTAACCTCGACACTTGCTCGCCCGGATTCGTCGGTGGGCACTTCAACAACGCTGCCGCCCTCGTAGCCGAACGATGCGCCGCCCGCCGCCTCGTAGCGAACCAGCCAACCGGCGAGCGGGGCGCCGTCGGTTCGTCGCATAACGGTTGTGGTCAATACGTGCGGCCGGCCGGCAGGAACAACCGTCGATGGCGGCAGCACCCATTGGACATCGACCCAATAAATCGTGGCAATGGCCCGCCGCAGATTCCAATCGGCGATCGCTGGTGTATATGCCGTCACATGGCTCACGCCCTCGGCCGCCGATGTGAGCGTTATCCAGGCGTCACCCCGCAAAATCTGCACATCATCCGTCGGGTCAGGCGTGCCGCGATAAAGGCAAATCGGCGCGTTGGAGGTCGAGCCGATCGCGTAGGTGCTGTCGACTTTGCGCGGCATGTCCCAAATCGCGCGGAGCACATGGAACTGCTCGCGCTCACCCAAATCGACGAATTGCCCCACGCAGCCGGAGGACAAGAGCCACTCGATGCGCTGATTGGCGACGAGGTACCCGTCGGCACCGCATATTCCGGCTTTGAGCACCACTTCGCTGCCCACCGGCGCGAGCACCCGGTCGGGAGTAATGCGGACATAGTCCTGGCCGACCGGCACCGCCGCTCCAAGCGGCGTGGCGACACCGGGCGAGACGCCAGGCAGAGCGGGAATGGGCGTGGCCGGAATCACCGGAGCTGGAACGACGGGGACCGCGCCGTACGGAACCGTCGTTGCCGTCGGTCCCGCTGGAAGCGACGGCGGTGGAACCGTGATCACCGGTGGGGCGAGCGGCGCAGCCGGCACATCGGGGTAAACGGGCGGGGCTTGAACGTTGCCGATCGGCGGCGCAACGATCGGCGGCGCAACGATCGGCGGCGCGGCGACTGGCGGTGCGACGACTGGCGGTGCGACGATGGCCGGTGGCGGGCTAACTATTGTCGCGCCTGCGGGCCCGGCGACGACCGGCGGCGCCTGATTTGGCCAAATTAGCAGGCTCTCGCCCGAGGGGTCGATGCGCGGCCCTTGCCAGCTTGCGCAACCGGACACGAATATCGCGCAATGGAGGATCGCGCTTGCGATGCCGCTTTTGGATTTGAACTGCGGAGACATCAATACGGGCTATCCATGCCGCAAGCGGCGTACAACGCAGTGCGTGCGAACACGCTCCGCGCCCACAGCTGAAAAATGATCGCGCGGCCGAGCCGGATATCCGGCACACCCGATGCCGGGCCGACTCGGACCGCGCAATCGACCAGCCTGTTAAAATCTAACGCCGAAGAATGCTCGCGTTGGCGTTTCGCAACATGGATTGATGAGTTTCCGCATCAGTTGAGTCCGGTTATGCAGGTGACGCGGAAATTAATGCCGCCTCCAACCAAAGATAGCTCGATGATAAGCCAGCGGCGAATGCGCAATGGCAATCGTGCCGAAAGGAAAACCTCCGGCGGAGCCGCGGGTAGTTGGCGTTCATTACGCTGCCGCGGCGATTAGAGTTCGGCGTACTCGATGCCAAACGTGTCGCCGCGAGACATGTCGCCCGTTCTCAGCCCGAGTGAGAACCAGCGCACCCGCTGCTTAGACGTGCCGTGCGTGAACGATTCCGGAACCACGAAGCCGCGCGATTCCATTTGCAAGCGATCGTCACCAATTGCGGTGGCGGCGCCGAGCGCTTCTTCGATGTCGCCCTCTTCCAGGATTTGCCAGTTCTGGTGGGCGTGATGCGCCCACACGCCGGCAAAAAAGTCCGCTTGCAGCTCCAGCCGCACCGACAGCTCGTTGGCTTCGTCCCGGCTCGCCCGAGTTTGCAGCTGATGCACACGGTTGCTAATACCCAGCAGCTTCTGTACATGATGACCGACCTCATGCGCAATGACGTACGCCTGGGCAAAGTCGCCCGGAGCGCCGAGTCGCTCTTTCATGTCATCGTAGAAGCTCAAATCGATGTAGACGTCCTCGTCGAGGGGACAATAAAACGGGCCGGTCGCCGCACCTTGAAAACCACACGCCGATTGAACCGCCTGGCGAAACAGCACCAAGGTGGGCTTGCGGTACTGCTCGCGCCGCTCCCGGAACAATTCGGTCCACACATCCTCGGTGTCGGCCAGCACTACGGAGACGAATTGCGCTAGCTCGTCCTGGGCCGGGTTGATAACGGCCGGCCCGCCCTGCTGCGGCGGATTGTTCTCGATTTGCTGTAGCAACGGGCGCGGGTCGCCGCCCAACAGGACCACTACCAGAACGAGGATCAGCCCCACGAGACCGCCACCGGCCATCGCCGGCCCGCGCATCGACCGGCGGTCCTCGACATTCTCGCTTTGCCGCCGCCCTTTCCAGCGCATGACGACTCCTCCTATTAGCCCTGCCGGTTCAGGCTCTACAGCAATCTCTGGGCCAAACGTACCACAATGGGGGCCCAGCTTCCACGCGCGGGTCGTCCGCGCGTGGTTCGCCAACAATGCCTTTCCAGGCGTTTTCTTGCTTTGCCTAAACAACCCGATTAGCATGAAAGGGTGGGCGAAATCTCGGCGAACGGCGCCGTCAGGCCCGCCTGCGGAGATTCCGCGCCGCGAGCCGGCCCCGTCATAGGGTGCCAAGCGAACCGGGCTGAAAGTAGAGGTATTACGATGTCTGGCTTCCGACGGTCCGTCATCCAAAATTCTCGGCGTGCAAGCGCCCACATCGCCGCCGCGGTCGTTTGCCTAGCTGTGGCGCACCAAACAGCGCGCGCACAATTTGGCGGTGGTGGCGGTTTCGGAGGCGGCGGTCAAGGTGGTGGCGACACGATCGGCGGCGGCGCTACGTCCGGTGTGGCGGTCGACGCAGATGGCGTATTACGGCGCGTAACGGTTGCCGATCCCACGGGCGAGCTTTCGCGGCAGCGCGTTCAAGAGGCGTTTCAGCGACTGGACGAAAACGTGGCGCGCCGCAGCCCGCTGCGCAAAGTTTCGCTCACGCGCTTGGAGCGAGTTTTGAAACAGCGATTGGCCGAGGGACGCGACGCGGATGAGGCAATGCGCCACCTGGCCGGCATTACGCGGCTTGAATACGTGTTCTGCTATCCGGAATCGGGCGATATCGTGATCGCCGGGCCGGCCGAGCCTTGGGGCCAGGCGCCGTCAGGTCGTATGCAGGGCATCGAGACGGGCCGGCCGGTGCTTGAGCTGCAAGACTTGATCGTCGCGCTGCGCGCGTTTCCGCCCGGGGCCGACAATGCCAAGCCGTTCATTTATTGCTCGATCGATCCAACCGAGGAAGGCCTGTCGAGAATGCACCAGTTTCTGCACGAGCTGGTTGGGCCGGGCGGCACGCCGAACTTCAACCCGAATGAGTCACAATTCGTCGCAAGCGGTCTGCGCGATCGGCTTGGCATGCAGGTGATCACCGTGGGCGGCATTTCACCGAAGACCCATTTCGCCCAGGTGATGGTGGAAGCCGATTATCGCATGAAGCTCATCGGCATCGGCCTCGAACAGCCGCCGGTGCGGCTCACCAGCTATGTCGAGCGAGCCAACCCGGCGCAAGTCGCCCGCAACGCACTGCAGCGGTGGTACTTCGTGCCGGAATACCAGTGCGTGCGCGTGAGCGAGGATTCGCTGGCAATGAAGCTGGAGGGCGAAGGCGTGAAGCTTGTCGGCGAAAACGAGGTCGTCGACAAGGACGGCAAGCGGCGCGTCGCAGCGAAAGGCAACCGGGCCAGCGACGCCTTCGTCAAGGCGTTCACCAAGGTCTATCCCAAGCTCGCGCAACGCGCCCCGGTGTACGCGCAGCTTCGCAACTGCATCGACCTGGCGGTCGCCGCCGCGTTCATACAGAACCAGGATTACTACGGTCTGGTCGACTGGAAGCCGTCGGTGTTCCACAGCGAAGATACTTATCCGGTGGAAACGCTCATTCCGCCGCAGCAGGTCGAATCGGCGGTCAACAGCTTGTGGAAAGGCAACACGCTCGTGACACCCATCGGCGGCGGCGTTCAAATGCGGCCGACCGAAGCCGTGGAGCCAACGAACTTGCTCGAGGACGAAAAGGGAAAAGTCGAAGAAGCACGCGCGGCCATCGATCTGTCGAAGCTCGCCCCCGATCAATGGTGGTGGGATTGATCACGGTCCACAACAACGACACGTAAATCGCAAACATTGGTTTGCGTCGGCCCGGTGATGAACAGCCCGCCGGCTCGTTGAAAGAAATGGTACGCGTCGTTGCGGCGCAGGAAATCGTGCGGATCAAGCCGCTGCTCTCGGGCCGCTCGGATGACTTCCTCCGTGACAAAAGCGCCCGCAGCATCTGTGGGCCCGTCCTCCCCATCAGTCCCGGCCGCCAATAGTGCCACTCTACGGCAATCCACGAGATGTGTAAGCGCCGCGAGCGCCAGTTGCTGATTGCGGCCGCCCTTTCCGCGGTGCGACTCCTCGACGAGCGTCACGGTCGGCTCGCCGCCCGAGATCAAGCAGTCGGGTCCGGGCTCGCCACGCATTCGTACGGCCATGTCCGCCAAATGCCGGCCGACATCCTCGGCCGGCCCTTCTGATTTATCCGCGCAAACCATCGCGTGCGAGTACCCCAGCCGCTCCGCCTCCGCCCCGGCAGCATCGACGGCGGTGGCGTTGTTTCCGAGCACATGGCAAGTCACTGTCGGCGGGTGATGCGAGGACGGGTGCGGTGCGACTATCGCCGCATTGCGTCCTCCGCCGCGCAGCCACCGAACGACAGGATCCAGCGCTCGTTCGTTCACCAGGCCCAACTCTTGAAGCACTGCGATCGCGCCTGCAGGTGTGCCCGCGCTTTGAACCGTTGGTCCCGAAGCGATCACTTCAAGCGGATCGCCGAGTACATCGGAAATCAACAGTGTCACCAGGCGCCCGGCACGGCAGGCGCGTGCCAGGCCGCCGCCTTTGACCATGCTCAATTGGGCTCGCACGGCGTTTAATTGCTTAATGTTGGCCCCGGCTGCGCTGAGCAAGCGCGTCACTTGGATTTTGTCGTCCAGCGTAATACCGGGCGGCGGCGCCGGCATAAGTGCCGAGCCGCCACCAGTAAGTAGACAGAAGCACAAGTCGGCGGGCTCGAGTGACGAAAGAAGCTCCAGAATGCGTTGTGTGCCTTCGACCCCTTCGGGGTGCGGCTCGTTGATGCCCGGCGGCCGGCCCGCGTGAAGATGCACTCGCCTGGTGGCCACAACACAATCGGCCGGCACATTGATCCAGCCGGCAACGTTTTTTGCGGCCAGCAAGTGGGGCCCGAGGACCCTTTCCAATGCCGCCGCCATTGCCCCCGCCGCCTTGCCTGCGCCCACAACGACGATACGCCGAACGGCGCGCAGGTTGATCGCTTTGTCGTCGATTAATAGCACGTTGCCGTCCAGGCAAACGTGCGCTTGGATAAGCCGATCGGGCAGCACGGCTGCGACGCCGGCGCGCCAAATTCGCTCGGCGTCGGCACGAAGAGTTGAATTCGATCGCGGCATGAGCCGCTCCGCCAGGCGGTTCGAACACTTGTCTGCGGATATATTATCGGGTCGCCGGTGCGACAAGCATAGGTCCGACGACTTCGCTCTCGTTCACTGCCGACCGATCGAACGCCGAAACGGCGGGCAATCGGCGAGCCGCCGGTGACTCTATGGCACGCACCATCACACCGTCGATGCAGGCCGAGCCTAAGCCGCTCAGCGCAAAAGCAACTCGAAGCTCCGTCGAATTCGGTACGCCGCGAATGATGCTGAATTCTTGCCAACCGACCGTTTCTCGCACAGTATTTGACAGCTCCGCGCCGCCCAGCGAATCAAGAATCTGCAAGCCGTCGACGCTACCGGCAATCGCGTTGTCGATACGCACCCAGCCGGTGATCTCGATAATGCTTCCTTCATGGACGGGCACAGGCGGTGAAGTGACCCAAACTGCCGACCCGGCAGCTAAGCCGGGCAATTCGCCCTGCCGGGCCGCTGCAAATAATTCAAGGCAACAACTCCCGTGCTGCGGATTGTTGGATGACAATTTCGCGCCCGCGTCGATGCCGCCCGCCTCGCGGCGGACGTGCTGCCAGCCGAATTGCGTCATTTGGTCCAAATCTTCGAAGTCGCCCCCGTAGAGTATATTCTCGCCGCCCTGCATTGCGGCGCGGCGTTGCGCGAACTCCGCATAGTCGGCAATTTGATCGTCGCTGAGCGCCAGCGGATGGCTCACGAACGCGGAAGCGCCCCCCTTCGCGCGCTGCTGTTCGCCGGCTTGATGCGAAAGCGATTTAGAAAGCGCCCTGGCAATTCGATACGCCGGTTCATTGCGATTGGACGACAACAGGCTGTCGACTTCTCGGAGCCGCGCGGCAATGATCGCAATTTGGCGTTGATCCAGCTCGCTGGAAGCACCGAGTCTTGCTAGACGCCGCTGCCTTTCTGCCGCCGTGTGCGCGCGCATTTTAGCCAGTTCGTACTGAAGCCGGGCGATTCGCGGCGCGTCACGGGCGATCCGCTGACGAAAGCTATAGACGACGGCCGGATCCTCGGTCAATAAAACGAAACTGTCCCGGACATCCGCAGGAAGGATAATTCGCGTCCCGCCCGCCACTCGCTGAGACACGAGCGGCCGAAGTGCAACAGGCGAAAGCGAATAGGCCCGGCTCGATTCCGGAATCCCCGGCACAACGAAAACGACATCGTCATTTGGAGCGGTTGATGTCGCCGCAGCGCGATCGCTGTTGCCGAAAACCTCTGCCTTCAGGGGGATTAACAACCGCGCCTGGTCCACCCTGCGGACGACACCGATCCATGCGGAGTCGATGGAGCTTATGCGGCCAACCACTTTGCCTGCGGCGAGCCAGGGTTCAATCAACTGCAATTGCCGATTAATCAGCTCGAGCGTCGCGGCTCGGCATCGTGAACCGACGTCGTTCCCGTTGAGTCGAGAATGCGACGCGAAAACGAAACCGAAGATTCCGTGCGTGCACGACGCCTGCACCAGCGCTTCAAGTTGCTGGCCGTCCACCGAAACGGATTCGATGGCTGATTCAGACAGCGCGGCGGCTTGCAGGCGGACCTCCTCGCCCCATTGCGTCGGTAAACAAGCAAGGCATGGCATACCAGGTTCACACATTGCCAATGCGCGAGTTAACCACTCGTTGTACTCAGCGACTTGCATCCGACCGGCCCGTGGAATATGGGGTGCCAGGATTTCGACAGTCTGGCCCGCGGCTTGCCAATCCGAATTGAGAGGAAGAATGACGGGTCGCCCGACAAGGAAGTCGCGTTGCCGGATCAGATCGACCCAGGTTCGTGTGTATTGGTCATCGCCATCCAACAACTCGCTGTCAAGATACCAAGCGAGTACGCGATCGGCGGATTGAGCGATCCCTCGACGCCGGATTTCATCCGGCCGCGGCGGCGCACAAAGAAACCACAGGCCGGCCCGCTGCGCCTCCGCCATTAGCTCGCCGGTCGGCTCCGAGGAAAGTTGAATGGTGTTGAATCCGCAGTTTGCCAAGTACTGCAGCGGCTCGCCCTGCCATTGAATGGCGCGCGGCATGAACGGCCGCCCGTCCACAATCAACTGCGAACCTTGCACCTTTGACGACAATTGGCTCTGCGCATCGCGTGGTGGTCGGTCATACTTTGACGGCAAAGCCGCGGGGATCGACAACTGACTGGCCGACGGCCCTTCGTGATTCGTCAATTGAACGGCAGCCGATGCAATCTCGACGCCGTCTACTTCGAGCTCATCGGTCACAACTTCAATTCCCTGCGGATCGCCGGGGATTATAAGCACGACGCAATCAAGGTAGGCTTCGCGAGAGTCGATCTTCGCACCAGTCACCGAGCGCAATGCGCGCACTTCAGCGGCAAGCAGTTTTGGCACATCTTTCAGCACGAGCTGCTGCCAATGGCCCGACTGGTTGTAAATGGGCCCGCGCACGATCGCCGTGGCGTGTTCGCCTTCGGCGTTTTTGGAGCGCGGCATGACAACCCGCGCCGCTAACTGGACATGCGAGAGGCTGGCCTTGAGCCAAAGGCGAGCTTCCAGCTCGTCCAGCACGGCCGCTTGTTGCACGGTGCAGCCAACATGTGCTGATTGCCCGGAAGGCGCGGATACGACGATCCGGTCGCAGCCGTTTTCATTTCGTGCGCCGCCTGCAATGCGCTCGTGCGCCACGATCCGGGCCGTTGCCCCACTGTCGAGCAGTTGCCAAACCGTTCCAGAATCACCCCGGCCGTGGCCTTTCGTGGGCGTAGCTGCAACAATAGCGGTGGCGACGAGCCAAGCGGCGGCGGCGAGAGTGGCCACGCGCGGCCGGATGGGCGCGGAACATAAGGGGCGACTCCCTTGCGATCTGCCGTGCCAAATCGCTTGAAAGGTCGCTCGGCAACTTACAGACTGCGACATCGGCAAGTCATACACGGCAATAGAACGGCTCCGCCACAGCCAAGTAGGGTTTGTCGCGAAATGGCAACGTATTGGAGCGCCGGCGGATCGTCGTAAACTGAGCTTGTATCAGCGTTTGGGACGTCGGACCAGGGCAGTTGTGGCGTAAGGTCAACATCGCAGCGCCGTACCTGGTCCCAACGTGCGATCTGATTGAATCATTGCAAGTTGTTTTCTTATAATCAGTTAACGCGCGTCCTGGCGCGAACGCCCGCGGGTGCTGGCGCAGCGTGTGCATTTAGCCGCTGCTGTCCATCACCTGGAGATGCAGCAAATGGCTCACACCCCTCGAGTTTCCAAAGGCACGAGCGAAGAATTGCCCGCTGACGTTTTGCGGCTTGCCGCGGCCATCCGGTCGCTGCCGGACCAATACTCACGCGAAATTGTCCCGGCCCTCGACCGAGTCATCGAAAGTACCAAGCGCCGGCGGCGAATCCTCACTCTCGTGCAGGATGCATTAAGCCAGCTGCGGCTGGATATGAAATACTTGATGTTCGATTTGGAAGCGACGCGACGAGAGCGCGACGCTTACCACGCCAAACTAGAAGAATACGACAGTTAAAAAGGCTATCGGCGGTCACGGGCACACGGCACACGGTTTTGCCCTGTGCCGGGTCGCGGCTTTCCGCCAGGCTAAATCTCTGGCCGATAGCCGAAAGCCAATAGCCGATAGCCTCCAATCGCGTGCCATGGCCGAGATTAGAACCGCGGAACAACTGGCCCAACGCGCGCAAGATGTCAATGTGCTCGACGATGCGCAGCTCCAATCCGTATGGGGCGAGCTCGGCTCGACGCAGGTTCCGCTCGGGTCTTTTCAACAAGCGCTGGTCCGGCGCGGGCTGGTGACCCAGTATCAACTCGAGCGCTTGATGAAGCCGGACACCAGGACCGGCTTCTTCTACGGCGATTACAAAGTGCTGTATTGCGTGGGCGCCGGAACGTTTGCCCGCGTGTTTCGCGCCGTGCATCGGAAAACGGGCCAGATGCACGCTGTGAAAGTGCTGCGCAGCCGCTATAGCAACCCGATCGCAAATGATCCTAAGACCGGCCGCAGCAACCGCCCGGTGATCGAGCTGTTCCGCCGCGAAGGCGAAATCGGCAGCACGCTCAAACATCCCAACATTGTCGAGATCCAGGAGGTTTATTCGCACGGCGTAACGCATTACATCGTGATGGAATTCGTCGAAGGGCGGAATCTGCGCGAGTTCTACCGCGCCAAGCGACGGTTCAAGCCGCTGGAAGCGGCCGATATCATGGCCGGCGTGATGGCCGGGCTGAACTATGCCGCCCAGCAGGGCATCACGCACCGCGATCTCAAGATGTCGAACGTGCTCCTCTCGAGCGACGGCGAGCCGAAGCTCGTCGACTTCGGTCTTGCCGGGCTGAAAGAAGGCGAAGCCGAAATCGCCGAGGGCTTCAGCCGCCGCACCGTGCTGTACGCCGGCTTGGAGCGCGCCACCGGCGTGCGCATGGATGATCCGCGCAGCGATATCTTTTTCGCCGGAACCATTTTCTATCAAATGCTCAGTGGCGTTCCCGCGCTCTCCGAAGGCCGCGACCGCGCTCAGCAGGCCGGCAAGGCTCATTTTCAAAACATCAAGCCAATTCTTGAGCTGGCGCCCAAGCTGCCGCTGTCGCTGGCGATGATCGTCAACAAGGCCCTGGAGTTCGATCCGGACAAGCGCTACCAGTCGCCCAGCGACATGCTCGTCGACCTCAAGATCGCCATCAAGCGGATCAAGACGGCCCAGGAAGGCGGGCCCGTGGCCGCCCAGGAGCTCACGAGCGCCGAAGGGCACGACAGCCAGGGCCAGCCGCGCAAGCTCATGATCGTAGAGTCCGACGTCAGGATGCAGGACAAGCTCCGCGAGCAGTTCAAGCGGCATGGCTACCGCGTGCTGGTCTCGAGCGACCCGGAGCGTGTGCTCGCCCGCTTCTACGACGACAACCGCGCGGCCGACGTCGTGCTCTTCACGACGGGCACGAACGGGCGCGCGGCCGTCGACGTGTTCAACCGCTTCGGCCAGGAGCTGGTCACGCGCGACGTCCCAGCGGTGCTGCTGTTGGACCAGAACCATCTCCACTGGGAAGGGGAAGTTCAGGCCGCGAAGCATCGCCCGGTGGCCAAGATGCCCATCAAAATGCGCCAGCTGCGCGAAATTCTCCTCGACGCGATGCAGAAGAAGGCGTCGTAGTCGTCCAGTCAAGCTGGAAGACAGGTGAGTAGGTGAGTAAGTGAGTGGGTGAGTAGGTGACCATTGCAAGAAACGGTGAGGCAAGCGCGGGGATGGGCGAATCGTCGCGGGCTCGCTGTCGGCAGGTGATTTTTGCCCCCACTAAATTTTTTTCTTTTTTTCGTGGGGCGAATTTCGGCGAATTTCGCCCCAGCGCGCCCGCGCAAGTCGCTTTGCGGTCGAGGGTTGGATTGTGGCAGTGAGGCGAAATTGTCTGAATTTCGCCTCGGGGGGGTGACAAAAACCCCCCGAGGTGAGGCGAAATTGTCTGAGTTTCGCCCTGGGGGTGGGGCAAAACTGGTAGGTGCCGCGAGCCGAGCGGCACTGGTCCGCCTCGGCTCGGCGGACCTACTGTTCTCAGATGTCCAAAACTCCCCCCACATACTTTTGGACATCTGATGTGATCTGGACGCATCGCGGTCAGTGGTTAGTGGATAGTCGTTAGTTGACAGCAAGCCGACCGGCCTCGGAGAGGCCGGCTTCAGTTTTCAAGGAACGAGCGCGCACGTTGAGCGCCTGCGACCTGTGCGCCAGTCACGGGTCGCATGGGCCCAAAAGTGCGGCGGATTGTGCTGAAGTGTACATTAGCACAGTTGGTGGCCGGCTTTGCATATTAAGTCCTAAACAACACGTAGTTTTTGTGCAGGCGTCGGACTATTTGTGCAGCCGAAGCTGATGTCCAATCCGAACTCTTGCATGGCGTGAATCAGGCAAGTCAGATTCCAGCAAAGGATTTTCGCCAGCACCTCGTTGCGCATACACCGATCATTCTTTGCCTTCACGCTGTCACCAAACTTGCGCTTGATTGCCGAGAATGTTGACTCGGCATTCGAGCGGACGTGATAGCGTTGTAGGAATTCCTCGCGGTGCAAGTGGAAATAGTGAAACGCCTTATTCCACGCGCCGGGATAGTTCGGTTGAGTATTGCTAGATTTGAATGGGATGAATCCATTGATGCCGCGATCTTCCATCAATTGCAGATTCGATACTGACAGATAGGCCTTGTCCGCGCACAAATCGACGATCTTGAATCGCTTAGCGGTTGTTTCCATAAGCGCCGGCAGCAGCGGCGAATCGCCGGTGTCTTTGTCGGTAATCGCTACCGCGGTAACTACATTTGTTAGACAGCCCACCGTGCAGTGCGCCTTGACCCAAGCGCGAGCGCACTTCGGCTCGACTTGCTTGAACTTCGTGTCAAACCAGCGGTCGAATCGGCAGCCGGAAAACGCAGTGGCATCGATGGCGAATTTACTTTCGAGCGCGGCCAGCGGCGCGGCGCTCTGCTCAATTAGCGATATGAGAATCGCGGTGGTTTCTTCGGAGTCGAATACATTGAGCACGCTATTGAAGTGCGGTACGCGGCTGATGTAGTCCTTACCCTGCGCGTCGCACAAGTCCGATGTAAACCGACGGCTCGACAGCATTGAATAGACCTTGAACACCGCGCAGAAAATGCCGTCGCGGGCTGACAAGCGCGGGCGACCCATACGGGTTTCGGTCGATTCGGGAATTCCCTTGCACAGTTCGTGCAGAAGAACTTGCAGCGTTTCCTTCTCCGAAGTCTGCGCGGCATTGTAGGCCGGCCAATCTTGCGGATAAGTCTTGCGCTCTGAGCGGAGTGTCAGCGATTCTTTTTCAATAACGCTGCCATCGTCAAACAGTTCCCTCTGGTACACGTACTCAGCCGCGAAGATATGCTTGCACTTGCAGCCGCGCTCTTCGTGGTCTGGACAAGTGCAGTGCGGATGTTCCGGGTGCAGTGAAACGGTATAGCGATGTCCGTTTCCGGTCTGCGACGGAACGATCCACACGTTGCCTTTTTGGCGAATCCGAAATGTTGCTGCGATTACAAGTCCACGCTGTTCTCTTGCGTCCACGGTAGGCTCCCTTTGTTGGAGCCTGTAGCCTAGAATTGCTTCAAAGTGCAGTTCGGCGGTACAGGCCGGATTGTGCTGCCCCAGTCGTGTTAACGGCACGGCTGGGGTTTTTTTGTCTGCACTTATTGTAATGACAGAAACAGCCCGATGCAATAGGAAAAAGGGCTTGTCTAAAGATTTTTTGTCATTACTATT
>DASXWB010000835.1:0-3909 GCA_036503915.1 Lacipirellulaceae bacterium
GCATGTGAAGCGGCTGGACGACAATCTGGCGGAGGTGAACAAGAATGATGTGGCCTCGCGCATCGGCAGCCGGCTAGGCGAACAGCGGAACGCGGTCCAGGTACGGCTAAAAAAAGGGGAAGTCGTCCAAATCATCGGCGAAGACTCCGTCGATGGTAAGACCTGGTTCAAGGTGGCACCGCCCTCGGGCGAGTTTCGTTGGATCCATGCGAGCCAAGTTGAACGCGCGAGGGTAACTCCCTCGGCCGCTCGGCAGCCGATCGTCACCGTGCCCTTGGCGCAAGCCGCTGCCGAGCCGTCTGATTCGGTCAAGCCGCCGGACGGGGCAGTGACACTCGCTGCCGATTCTCAGCCGCAAACCGACGCGGATTGGCGAGCGGCTCCTGTCGATCCCGTGAAAGAACCAAAGGATGCCAATGCGTCGAAGCCGGCTAACGCGGCGCGTGACAATCAAACAGCCGGCGAAGCGACCACTGATGCAGCATCGCCAGCTGCGCCGACGCCTGCGAGTGAGAACACATCGCCGGCGACGGTTGTCACGCCACCTGCGGCTGCTGCGGCCGCGTCATCACAAACTGCGGCGACGTTGGCTCCGTCGGACGATCTTGCGCGTCGGCTCACCGAGGTCGAGCTGCGGCTCTCACGCATTGTGGCGGAGCCGCCTGTAACGTGGCAAATCGAACCGCTACGTCACGAGTCCCAACAACTGCTCGCCGGAGCGAGCGACCAGGCGGATCGCGCTGCCATCCATGCCACGCTCGCCAAGCTCGATCGATTCGCGGCCATCGCACGCCAGTATCAGCAGCGAGGGGCATTCTCGGAATCGACGAACCAGCCACCGATTACGCCGATCCCATACGGTGCGGGGTCAGGAGACCCGCGCACAGCGGGGGCTGCGGTGTCGGGAGACCCGCGCACAGCCGGTGGTCCTGACACCCGACACCTGACACCTGACACCTCCTCTTACGACGCCGTAGGCATTTTGCGCCCGGTTGTGTCGAAGCGACCTGGAGCACCGCAATTCGCCCTGGTTGACGAGCGCGGGCAAGTAATTTCATTCGTCACGCCGACGCCGGACGTCAATTTGCAGCCGTATCTCGGTCATCGCATTGGCGTCACCGGCAGCCGGGGATATATCCCCGAGTTTCAGCGGGCTCATGTAACGGCCGGGCGCGTGTCGCCGCTTAGCACCCGCATGGTGCGTTGAAGCGGCGTTCGTTTTTCGCCGTAAACCGAACGGGCGTGGCAAGGGAAACTGTCGCTGGAGTTTTCAACGGGGAGTAAGGGGGCAGGCACATTTTGCTGGCGCACGACCATCGTGGCGATGGTGCCCGGCCAGTCCCCGGCGGGCGGCATAGGAGCGCAAAATTCCGCCAGGGTATTTTGCGCTTGTATGACGAATCTGTCGAAGCGGCTTTCATCCGGCTTCGCATCCAGATGTCCAAAACTCGCCCCACAGGGTTTCGAGCAATTTACGCCTATTTAATAGGGTTTTACACGTCAGATGTCCAAAACTCCCCCCACACATAATTTTGGACATCTGATCGAAGTTGGTCGCCGTCGACACGCCTTCTGGCAGGCGCGCACGCTTAGCGCAGCATGGCAGCTTGCGGGCAGCCGTCAGTCGTCGGGTTAGGATGAGCAGATTGTGCGAAGTGTACATTAGCACAGTTGGTGGCCGAAAACAAGAACCAAGTTGTTTTTGCGATAAACGCGAAGAAAAAACGCACGCGCGCTCGCGCGGAAAAAAGTTTGGAATCGGCCACGGAATCTGGTAGGAAATGGATGCGTGCGCGCGCGGATCGCGCAGGGGCACGGGGCGTTCGTTGAAGTTTTGTCGTCCGCACTGGCATCATGGCTTGAAACGACTGGGCCGCTGCGCGAGCGCTGAGCGCGACGAATCCGCGGGCGAAGACGCTGCTCCGGCCGAATCGTTTGTTGGCGAGGCCAGGCGCTCGACTGGGTTTTCCTCAGCCATCGCGGAGGCAAACTGACGGGACGCATCATCCCAAAAAACAGGTGTTCATTTCATCTTTGTATTGGCCTCTCGTTGCGGGGCCGAGAGCCTGAGCGACGGCAGGTCGCTTACGGCTCGCCGCTCGCCAATGGTTACGATTTCGGCTCGTGGGTGGTATGCTGCGACCACTGAACCACGTCAATTTGGGGTGGCCTCGCGTGGCGAGCATCTACGAACTGAAGCCGCGTTTTCAGGGAATGCTGCGGCCGGCCACGGGCTGGCTCGCAGGGAAGGGCGTAACTGCCAACCAGGTCACCATCGCCGCGCTCGTGTTGTCGGCGGCCACCGGGGCGCTCGTCGCATTCTTTCCTGAATCGCGCGCCGTATTGATTCTAGTGCCGGTCGTGCTGCTGGTGCGAATGGGGCTCAATGCCATCGACGGCATGCTTGCGCGCGAGCATGGCATGAAATCGCGGCTTGGCGCGGTGCTCAATGAATTGGGCGACGTGCTGAGCGATGCGGCGCTTTATCTGCCGATTGCACTGGTGCCGGGCGTGCCCGCAGGGCTCGTCGTGGCAGCCGTTGTATTGGGCATCGTCAGCGAGATGTCCGGCGTGGTGGCCGTTCAAATCGGCGCCGATCGGCGATACGATGGACCATTCGGCAAAAGCGACCGCGCGTTTGCGTTCGGACTTATCGCGCTACTGCTTGGCTGTGGTCTAAGTGCGGGCCCGTGGCTTGACGTCGTCCTAATCGTAATGATCGTGTTGTCGGTGGTGACGATCTTGAACCGGTCGCGTCGGGCACTGCAAAACAGTGCCCGTATCCGGCCAGACGATGCGTGACTGAGAGGCGGTGCCCCTCATGAGCCAGAGTGCAATCGCCGAACGCCCGCCCGCCGTACGCACGGCCACCGAGCACACATTTCGCACGAGCGATGGCGTTGAGCTGTTCTTTCGCGCCTGGTCGCCGGCGCGAGAATCGCGCCGCGCGGTGGTGCTCTTTCACCGAGGACACGAGCACTCGGCCCGCTGGCAGGATTTCGTGGATCGCATCGCGCTGGAAGATTTCTGGTTCTTTGCGTGGGACGCCCGCGGGCATGGCCGGTCGCCGGGCGAGCGCGGCTACGCCGAAAGTTTCGCTCGGCTGGTGCGCGACGCGGACGAATTCGTCCGCGGCATCTCCGGGCAGTTCGACATTGCAATCGAGAATATGGCGGTGGTCGGCCAGAGCGTTGGCGCCGTTCTGGCCACCGCTTGGGTGCACGACTATGCGCCGCCGATTCGCGCGCTGGCGATTGCCACGCCGGCGCTGCGCGTGAAGTTGTATGTGCCGCTGGCGATTCCCGGGCTGCGGCTGCTGCGCCGGTTCAAGCCGAGGTCGTTCATCCGCAGCTACGTCAAGCCAAAGATGCTCACGCATGACGAGGAGCAAGCCCGCGCGTACGCCGCCGACCCGCTCATCTCGCCGCAGATCGCGGTGAACATCCTGCTTGATCTTTATGACACGTCGAAGCGGCTGGTCGACGACGCCGGCGCGATCACCACGCCGACGCTGCTGCTGGTTTCTGGCCGCGATTGGGTCGTCGATAAGATGCCGCAACACCAGCTGTTCGCGCGGCTATCGTCGCCGATTAAAGAAAAAGAGATTTATCCCGAGTTCTTCCACTCGACGTATTGGGAGACGCAGCGGCAGCGGCCAATTGACCGCACTCGAGAGTTTTTGCTTTCAAACTTCGAAACGACGCCAGCGCCGGTCCCGCTGCTCGAGGCCGATAAGTCGGGTTACACCAAACGGGTCTTCGATCAGTTGGAGTGTCCGCTGCCGATCACCTCTCCCAAGTCGTGGAGCTTTGCGGCGCAGCGCGCTTTCCTTCGGACAGTTGGCCGATTCAGCAAAGGAATCCGCATCGGCTGGCAAACAGGGTTTGACTCGGGCCAGTCGCTGGACCA
>DASXWB010000836.1:0-13163 GCA_036503915.1 Lacipirellulaceae bacterium
AAAAAATTTTTAGTGGGGCGAAAATGAGCAGACCCCTCCCTAATTGCTTGCGCTTCATCGAAGCAAATTCAAGAGCATCTAACAGGATGAATAAAACCGCCAAGAACACGAAGGACGCCAAAGAATTCACTGCTGATTTCCGTCTTCCTTGGCGTACTTGGCGACTTGGCGGTTTAATTTGTTAAGAGCTTTAAGTCACACCTCATGCAACTCTTAACTTCACCGCCGCCGTCGCGGCGCGACAATCCGTTTGCGACTTGCTGGACGAAACCGGGCGCTGTGCCGTTTCGTTTTCCAGAGGGCCAGACTGCCGAGCAGCTTGTCGCAAAGCTCGCCGCGCAGAACTGGTGGGGGCAGATCATGGGAGCGCATGGCAGCGGCAAGACGACGCTGCTCGCAACTCTCATCCCAGCGCTAACCGCGGTCGGCCGGCAGGTCCACGAGATCCGATTACACAATCGAACCCGCAACCCTGTTTCCGACGCAAAAGAAATCCGAGGTGGTCGAACGCTAATCGTTGTCGACGGTTTCGATCAGCTCGGCCGTTTTGCAAGGCTGCTATTGAAGCGCCGTTGCCGGCGCGCCGGCGCAGGCCTGCTTGTCACGGCGCACGTTTCAACCGGATTGCCTGCGCTGATTCATTTGTCGCCGGAGCGCCGCCTCATCGAGCAATTGGTCGCCGATTTGTGCGCCCAAGTGCCCAGTGACATCACGCGCGACGACATAGCTGCTAGCCATGCCAGCCATGGCAGCAATGTGCGCGAGATCTTCTTCGACCTGTACGACCGGCACGAGCGATTGCGCCGCGTAACGAGAACCGTCGCGAGCGAACCGGCGTAACAATTCTCGGCGCGACGGCACGGAAATTAACGAGCGGATGTTGCGAAGCGGCAACACGCACAAGTTCGCGTTGCTTCTTTTCATCTTTCGCCCTGCGGCAGGCGCATCGAGCTAGAATTCACCAAATACCCCTCAGCTCTTGCTTCGGAAGCATTGCACGACTTGATCAGCCGCAAAACGCGGGGTGTGACACGGCGGGCACGCCCGCAATGCTTTTCCAGACGGCAAAGCTTGCCCAGCATGCATTCTCCCCCAAATTCAATTTCACCAGCGCGAGATTATTGCTTTCCGATCCGCGCCTGAGTAAACCAAATAGTAGGGGTCGTTCTCGTTACTCGAGCGAAAAGAGATCCAAGATGACTGCCAAACTTTTGCGAAGCATAGCCGTCCTGGCCGTGGTTGCGACCTCCGCAATTCTGACCGAGGGCGCCAGCGCTCAATGCTGCGGCGCCGCGACGACCGCCTATTATCAACCGGCGGCATATACAGCCTACTCGCCGGTCGCTTATCAAACGTATCGAACCGGCTGGTATCCGGGATATTTCCTTGATCGCATACGCACGCGGTTGTGGGGTTCGCCTTCGACGTACGTCGCGGCGTATCCGTCGACGTATGTCGCATCCTATCCATCGCCCTATGTTGCGTCGTACCCCTCAACATACGCTGCATCATATCCATCGACGTACGTCGCTTCTTATGCGCCGTCGTATTCCGCCGGATACGCGCCCGGCTATTCGCCTTGCTGTGCGCCCGCGCAGCAGGTGACGATGCGGCCCGCATATGCGCCTGTGTACGATCCTTGTTCTGGCTGCTCGACGTGCGGCGTTTCGGGAGTGGGCCAGGCGTCGTATCAATCCAGCGGTTGCGCTTCATGCGGCGTCGCTCCAAGCAGCGGCACGACGGTGATCGTTCCCAATGGCACGGTCGTAACACCGGGCGCGCAGCAGGGCGCGCCGTCGTACGAGCCCCAGCCAGAGTTGGCGCCGGGCGAACAGGTGGCGCCAGAGCGCACGTACCAACGGCCCACCAGCAACGGCAGGCAGCAAGAGGTGCAACGCGAGCCCGGCAGCGACGCCAACGAAGATGAACTGGAGAGCGTGCTCGAAGGCGACGGGGCCGAGAGCTCCACGTACTTTGAGCCGCCGAAGCTGTTCGACCTCAACGATCGCACCGCGCGGAGAAGCATCGCTCCAGTGCGCCGCGCGATTTATCAGCAGCGTGTCACGCATTCCGCGATTTCGGTGCCGCGATCGGTCACCGCACAGCGCGCGCAGCAGGATGCCAAAGGCTGGACGAGCGCGTCAAATTGAATTGAAGGCGTCTCGGGATTGGTCAATTAAGCGGCCAGTCCGTACATACATAGCCGGGCCATCTTGGCCCGGTTAAAGAACCGTGCTGGGCCCTCCGGACCAAGATGGTCCGGTTGTGTAGTTAAGACATTTGCCCGGCGCCTATCGCACGATGAGCACCGAGCACGGCGCCGACGCGAGCACCTGCTCGGTGGTGCTTCCAAGTAGCAGCCGCTCGACACGACCGCTACCGCGGCTTCCGACCACGGCCAAATCGATTCCTTTTGCGCGGAGCTGGGCGACAATTTGCTCAGCGGGTCGGCCCTCGACGACAATTGCATCGTGTCCCACAAAGCAGGGCGGGAGCTTGTCGCGAAACCCCTCCAATTCGCTCTGCGCGGCCTTCAGATTCTGTTGATGTTCCTGTTCCCAAGCCGCGGCCATCGCGGCCACATCGGGATCGCGCGGTTGAATCTTCACCCACTCGGGTAAATCGTACGGAAACATCGGCCGCACCACTGTCATTACCCACCCCTCAGCTTCAGGCGGCCATGTGAATTTTCCGAGTAGCGGCGCAATCGCGTCGGCAGCCGGCGAACCATCATACGCGGCAAGCACTTTCAACTGGCCAGAGGCACTGCTCGACTTGCTTTGGGGCTGAGTTGTCTCAGGACGCGGCGTTTTGACCACAAGCACCGGCACCGTCGCCGAATGAACCACGGCCCGGCTGACGCTACCCAGCAGAAACTGTTCCCACAGACTCGTGGTGCCGCGAAAACCCACGACGGCCAGTTCGGCGCCTTGCTCCTTGATCGCACGCAATAGCGCGTCGCTGGCCGGGCCTGCCGCTTCTTTGGTCACGGCCGCCGTCCGCCACGGCTGGGGCAATCGCTCCAGTGCAGCATCCAATACCGTGCGGCTCAGCACCGTACGAGCTCGTTCTTCAATCGCGGAGTCGAATTCCTCGCCAAGCGAAAGCGAGGGAGTTACGAACAACAACACCAGTTCATCTCGCCCGGGCGACAGCAACCGGCCAATGAATTCAACCGCCGCAAACGAATTCGACGAACCGTCGACGCCAACGAGGACTTTCATGAATTATTCTTCCTCCGAAACCTGAGCGGCCGATTGCGACGATTCCCCACGTTCTCTGGCCCCTGTATCCCGTTCCTTCAATTTTGGTTTGAGTATCAGCCGAACCGGCGCGCCTAGGGGCGGAATTCGCTCCGCGAATGCTTCGAACGCCAGCTCCGCGTTCGACTGCGAGCTTTCGATCGGGATATCAAGCATCGCCGTGCTGAAGTTCGACACGCAAATGAAGTCGCCGCCTTCGGCCATGTAATGTTGCTTGCCCGTCTCCTCGTCGGTCCAGAAGCGGCTTCCGGCGAACACCCAGGGATGCGCCATCGCCTTGCCCGTGCGAATGTCCTTCACCCACTCCTGGGCCCGCGCTGTTTGCTCTTTGCCATTTTCGTCGAGCCAATAAACTACGATTTCAATTTCGGTGCCTGTGGGCGGCTTGTACGACGGGACCCACTGCGCCGGGTGCCCCGGCTCGGCGCCAAGTGTCACCAGCGCGGCGTGCACGATATAGGCCTTTGTGTTGGCCGAGACGATAGACTCGTGCTCTTTCGTGTTCCGTATGCAGGCGAACATTTCCAGCATTCCCTCGCGGAGCGATATTTGGCCGTCGATGATCACCGCTTTTTCCTTGGGATCAACCCACACGTCGTACTCCGATGAAAGGCGCTTGGCGCCTTTCGGCTCCGGCAGCTTCGGCGCGGCTGGCTTGGTTGCTGATCGCCCGGCCGTCGACGCTGCCGCCGGCACGTCGGCTGTTTCCTCGGATGCAGTATTCGCCGCTTGATCAACTTGTTGTGCAATCGAGGTTCGTGCGATCGTCGACGCTGTGAGAATCGACGAGAAGCCCGCGAGCGCGAATATGCCTCTGGCTGAATTCTTCGTGAACATGAATGACGTCCTTTTGGATGCGGATCCGTGCCGACCCTCGACCATGTGCTTCTGACCTTGTAAGATACCGGCACACTAGGCCATCGTCCATTTACGATAGCGCAAATCAACATGGCTGTTGCGATCACTGACGCGTCAACTAGGATTCCCGACATTCAGCCAATTTGGCATCGAAGCGCCCCGCGGCGGCTCATCGATAAATGCGGCGAGAACGGGCCGCTGGGCGACTGGAACGCATGGCAGAACCACTTGGCGTGGCGCCAGGGTCCGGCTCAGCCCCCTTTCGTCGATGGCCGCGAACCGGCAATCTTGTGGGGCTGGCCCGCTGAATTTGTCGACGCGGATCTAAACAATCCCGCCATTTGGATGGATGTGGAACCATTTCCGGACAGGCCCGAGCTGCCGCAGGTGCTGCAATTGCTGGCGCTGGCCTATTCGCTTCCCAAGCTGTCCGGCCTTCTGCCAGCCGACGTCTGGTGGAAATTGATCGAGCGACTTCAGGAATTGATCCCCGAAACGGAGCCCTATCAGGGCGATTGGCACGCCCGTCCGAACGATGTGCTGCGTTACCAAATGCTCGCTGGAGAGCTGCCACTGGCTCTCGGATATTTGTTCCCAGAGATTTGCTCATTGCGGGCGCTTCGCACGAGCGCAAGGGCCACTTTTTCGGAAGCGATTGTCGCAGTCACGGACGGTGCGGGCCTGCCGCATGCTCGGTTGTTGCCGGTTCTCGGGCCGTTGTTCGCATGTTGGACGCGTGCTCGCTGGCTCGGCGCCAAAATGGCGCGCGGAGCCTGGTCGCGCCAAGCGGAGAACCAGTATCGCTGGCTTGTGCGCCGCGCGATTCGCCTGTCGGAAATGGATGGGCGCTTTCTACTTACGCCAGATGATTCTACTAGTCGTTGGAGTAAACCACTGTTTGCAATGGCGCTCGACCTAGCAGGCGACGAAGCCGACTGCGCTGCCGCTGCCATCGCATTGCCCAGCGGCGTCGTGCCCAAGTCGATGCAATGCGACCGGGAGAAGCTGCCCAAGCCGTCACTCGATTCCGATTGGTCGGGAATCAGCGTGCTTGCTGCCGGCTGGTCGCAATCGGCGCCTCGCCTCGCGGTCGCGTATGCCGACGACCCGATCCGGATCGACCTTTCTGCCCGCGGTCAGTCGTTGTTCGCCGGTACGTGGAGTATCGAAACCGAGTGCGACGGCAAGCCCGCGCAGGTCGCCGGTGAGTGGGAGAATCTATGTTGGCAGAGTGACAAACACTGCGACTATTTGGAGCTATCGGTGCCGCTGTCGGAAGGCTTGCGGCTCGAGCGCCAGTTGCTCCTGGCACATGAGGACCAAGTGCTGTATTTGGCCGACATTGTTGTTTCGATCGATGGCCGTGCGCGGCGCATCAAGCATTCGTTCGGCCTACCGCTCGTCGAGAATGTAATTTTGCGGCCCGAAGCGGACACACGTGACGGACTATTGCGCGCCGGCGGATTTCGGGCGGCAGTGCTGCCCCTTGCCTTGCCCGAATGGCGAATCGACCCGCGCGGGGGCACGCTCTCGGAAGAACAGGGCCGGCTCGTGTTAACTCAAGAATCCACCGGTCGGGCTATGTGCTGCCCTTTGTTCTTCGACTTAAAGCCGAAGCGCTCCAAGAAAGAGCGCACATGGCGGCAGCTCACCGTGGCGGAGTGGATGGAAGTCTTGCCGCGCGACGTGGCCGTCGGCTTTCGCGCGCAGTCGGGCGGCCGCCAGTGGCTCATTTATCGTTCGCTTGGGCCAACCGGCAACCGCACGGTGCTTGGCCACAACATCGCCGGCGAGTTCTGCGCCGGCCGCTTCCGGCCAAGCGGCAAATTCAAGGAATGGCTCGAGATCGAGAGCGCGTAGAATAAAGGCATGTCGATTGCCGAGAATCTCCAGCGCGTTTGCGAGCGAATTGCCCGAGCCGCCGAAGCCGCTGGCCGCCGCCACGAGGAAATTACGCTCGTCGGCGTGACGAAGTACGTCGACGCTCAGCAGGCGGCCGAACTTGCCGCTGCAGGCTGCACCGACCTTGGCGAAAGCCGTCCGCAAGAGCTCTGGAAAAAGGTCGCTGAGATCGAGCAAGCCGGGCCGTCCTCGGCCCCGGCCATCCGGTGGCACCTCGTCGGCCATCTCCAACGCAACAAAGTCCACCGCACGTTACCGCTGGTATTGCTTATCCACAGCGTCGACAGCGAGCGGTTGCTTGCCGCGATCAACGAAGCTCGCGCCGCCGAGGGTGACAGCGGCGGGCCGGTCGACGTATTATTAGAAGTGAACACTTCCGGCGAGGCGGCCAAGCACGGCCTCGCACCCGACGACGTTGCCCGGCTGCTCGACGTCGCGCCGCGTTATCCCCGGGTCTATATTCTCGGTTTGATGACAATGGCGGCGCTCGAAGGTGGGCTAGGCGTCGCAGCCCAGAACTTCGCTTCGCTGCGCGAGCTACGCGACCGATTGAGGCCGGCAGCACCCAATTGCGCGCTTAACGAACTTTCAATGGGCATGAGCGCAGATTTTGAGGTCGCCATCCGAGAAGGAGCGACAATGGTTCGCATCGGTTCATTACTTTGGGAACATACTGTGTAACCACGACGATCAGGAAGAACTCATTCTACGCCTTTGTGTCTTTTGTGCCCTTTGTGGTTTGCCATCGATTCTGAATTGATGAACATCATTCGCAATCCAACGCGCCCCCTTCGCATCGGCTCGGTGACCATCGGCGCCGGTCAACCGATCGCCGTGCAAAGCATGACGGCGACGGCCACGCGCGATGTCGATGCAACCGTGGCGCAAGTAAACGCGCTCGCCGGCGCGGGTGCCGATGTCGTGCGGATTGCCGTCGACAGCACGGCGGAGGCCGACGCGGTCGCCGAAATCCGCCGCCAGACGTTCGCCAATCTTGTCGTCGATTTGCAGGAGAATTATCGGCTGGCCGAGCGGCTCGCGCCGCATGTCGACAAGCTCCGCTACAATCCCGGCCATTTGTATCACCACGAGCGCACCAAGCCGTGGCAGGAAAAAGTACGCTACCTTGCCGAAATCGCTGGCGACCACGACTGCGCAATTCGCGTGGGCGTGAACTGCGGCAGCGTCGATCCGGCCCAGCAGGCGAAATACGACCCGAGGGACCGCATTTCGCCGATGCTCGACAGCGCGCTGGATCACTGCCGTCTGCTCGACGAGCTCAATTTCACGCGCTACTGCGTGTCCCTCAAGGATTCCGATCCGCGCGACGTGATCGAAGTGAACCGCCGCTTCGCTGAGGCGCGCCCTGACGTGCCGCTGCATTTGGGTGTCACGGAGGCGGGCCTGCCGCCTGATGGCATAATCAAAACGCGGATTGCGCTGGAACAGCTTATTAGCCGCGGCATTGGCGACACGATCCGCGTGTCGCTCACGGTGCCGAACGACCGCAAGAGCGAAGAGATCGCCGCCGGCCGGCAGATTCTGGTTGACATCGCCGCCGGGCGCGTCCGCTCCGTCGTCGACTATGGCCTATCAACGCTCAACATCATCAGTTGCCCAAGCTGTTCGCGCGTGGAAAACGAAGCCTTCGTCGAGCTGGCTGAGGACGTGAAGCGCATCACCGAGTACGCTCGCGAGCACAAGATCACGATCGCCGTAATGGGCTGCCGCGTAAATGGGCCGGGCGAAACCGATGAAGCCGATCTCGGCCTGTGGTGCGGTCCGAATTACGTTAATCTCAAGCGCCGCAGCGAAACGCTCGGCCAATTCCCCTACAACGCGATCCTGCCACGGCTGAAACAGGAGCTCGACGCGCTTATTGCCCAACAAAAGGCGTAACTTATGGCAAATGTAACTTCTAATCCAAGTGCGACCGAATTAGAACACATGCACGCCGTTTACCGGCAGGGAGGAGCGGATCGGGAGACTGCGCCTCATGTGGTGTATCAGGACGGCGGTTGCCCGGACCCAAATTGTACGCAGCGACTGCAAGCGATTGACTTTCGCCTGGAGGCATTTGGCCGGGCCATTCACGATTCCTTAGTGCGCGCCTGGTGGAACGACACTGGCTTTGCCGGCCGCTGCCCGCAGTGCAAAGGTTGGATCCACTTTACAATTCGCGGCAAGCGTGCCATCGAAGAGTCAGAAGCTTCGACATTGCCGCAGCTGCCCACCGATTGGGGAGATGAAGCGGTAATTCTCTAATTGATGCGCAAATGTCGAGCGGCGACTTCATAATGACGGAAAGACATCTGCGGGATCGCAACGATTGGCTGACCAAAAACAAACGCGCAGTGAAGCCGTTTTTGAAGAACGGTCGCAAGTGTATTGTTTTCTTATTTTCGCGTAAATCATCGCCCGATCGCATTACGACCCGTGTGGGAGGTCTGCCATATTGGGCGCAAGAAAAGCCATGGCCTGTATGTGGATCGTGTGGTGAACCGTTAGCATTCGCGGCCCAGATTGACTTTCGCCATAAGTTGGTAAGGCGCGGAGTTCCGGGTGACGTACTGACGTTCCACTACTGTTTCGACTGCCGTCCTTGGACGGGCGAGGACGGTAAACAATCACTTTTGACTTGGCACGTTGTCGATCCAAAAGCACGACTGATAAAACAGCCCGTCGTGCCATCGTCAATCGAAGATGACGAGCCCGGTCCCGCGTATGGTGAGGCACAAGAAGCGATCGATTATCCTACTCCGTCGGAGGCGTTTGGCGGATCCATCGTCGTACGAGAGCGATATACAGTTCTCCAATTCTCAATACAGGGTACGAAAATCGGAGGTTATCCGCCTCCAATTCAGCCATTCGAAACTCCGCGGGATCGAAGAGGTCGGCCGATGCGGTTTCTCGGAACAATCGGCTCGCTACAAGTATCGGAATTGCCCCCTAGGCGATGGAATCAGCCCGCTTGTGGCGACTTGGTTTGGCAGGATATGGGATCGATCTACCTATGGATCTCCGAAGGGGAGAAACCCGATATGCATTGGTTTTTGTTGTGTTATTAAGAAAGCGTGGACCTTGCGCCATCCGCAGGTAAATTCTCGCAGTCGCATCAAGCGGCCGCGTTGGATGCCACGACCTCTCGCGGCAAGAACACGTAGTTTGCCCCCAGTTCCCACGAAGGCGGGCTGTGCCGCTCGGCGCTCGTGCAGGGCACGAGCCGGCCGTATTCGAACTGGAAGATCGCGTAGCCCAGGCGCTGCATCATGCCGTAGAGGCGCTCGCGATAAGCGCGCCTGGGCGTCGACCATTCCACCAGTAATTCTGGCCGGTCCTCACGGAGAATCGTTTCCGCGCCGGCAAGCACCTTCGCCTCGTGATATTCCGCGTCGCACTTGATGAAACGCACCGGCCGAAGCTCAGGGTGCTCCGCCAGAAAATCGTCGATCGTCCGCACGTGAACGTCGAATACCTCCGATTGCTCATCGTCGAACGAGAACTCGTCAAAGGTCGCGGCGCCCCAGTGGTCGCGCCGCCGGTGCATTCGCAGCGTGCCGTTGTGCGACGACAGCCCGACGGGTGCGATGAGCATCCGTTTTAGCCGGAATGCATCCTTCACCCGAGTGAGATGCTCGACGAGCTCCGGTTGCGGCTCGAAGGCCACCACGCGCGTGCCATCGCGAAAGCGACGGTGCATCCAATAACTGTAAACGCCGCGGTGCGCGCCGATATCGAGTACCGAGCCGCCGCTGTACCGGCGCCGAAGCACAAAGCGCATCTCCGCCCGCTCGGCGATCCAGCGATAGCGCAGCAAGCGATGAACCATGTGAATCCGTTCGTGGAGCTTCATGGATTGAATCCGCTCGTTTCAGACTTCGGACGAACGCGAGGCTGCTATCAAGGCAAGCTCTTATTCGCTGTAGCAGGGACTGTGAACCCGGCCAAGCACGCTGCCAGCCGGCCTCACAGAGGCCGGCTACAGTACACTCTCTTGACCGAATCCGGCATCAGTGGTAACTACGACCGCCGCACACTGCCGCGCGCTACATAGCGGCTCTCTTCTCATCCCGGAACATGATACGGACAGTCTGTTGAATCGGTTCATTCGTCTCATCACGGCCGCGTTGCCGCTTATGCTGGCGACGTCAGCATCTGCACAACGTGTGCAATTTCCCACGCCGGCGCAACCGGTCCAAATGCAGACGCCGTACACACCGCCCGGCAGCACGTATTCCGCGCCGCCTCCAACGTACGGCTCGACCATCGCACCGACGCTGCCACCGGCAGCTGCGACGCCGTTTTCAACGACGGCGCCGCCTGCATCTTACCCGACGACACCCTACACTCCGCCGCCGTATGCGACTACACCGGTTCCGCCGGGCACGCCGTACTCGCCGTCCGGCGTTGGGCCGCCGCCACTCTTTGATCCCTACGCCAGCGGCAGCACCGCCGGTCCGCCGCCGCCCGCCGTGCCGTATAACTACACTCCTCCTCCGCCTGCCTCGGCCTTCCCGCAGCAGCCCGGCTCGCTTTTTCCCGATGGACTGCCGTACCAATGGCAGCCCGCCCCTATCGCCAGCAGCGGTGAAACGTATTGGCAGAAAACGCAGCGATTTTTGCAGGAGCTCAGCTTCGAGCACACGTATCTTTACGGCGATCACTCGGATCCGTTTGATCTCGAGATCAATCGCACGGAGCTTTCCAGCACGTTCGCGATTCCGATGTTCTACAACATCGAAACGCCGCTGCTGATTACGCCGGGCTTCGCGGCAAATTGGCTTGAAGGACCGCTCAGCGGCCCGCCAATGGGAATGGTATCGGGCGGGCCCGATTTGCCACCTCGTCTTTACGATGCGTATCTCGATTTGGCCTGGTATCCACGAATCACTGAGTCGATCGGCGCGGAGCTCGGCGCGCGCACGGGCGTTTGGAGCGATTTTCAAGATGTCAATTCCGACTCGATTCGCTTGCTCGGACGCGGGCTCGCCAGCGTCGCGTTGACGCCGAATCTGGATGTGCTTTTCGGAGCGGTTTACCTCGATCGCGTCGACGTAAAGCTGCTGCCCGCCGGCGGCTTCTATTACAGGCCGACTCCCGAGTGGGACATGTATCTGGTGTTCCCCAATCCCAAGGTACGCCGATTTCTCACCGCCATCGGGAACTCCAAATGGTACTGGTACGCGGCCGGCGAGTACGGCGGCGGATCGTGGACCGTCGAGCGGCAGGTTCACAGCGACCGCATAGACTATAACGACATCCGTGTCAGCGGCGGTCTCGAATTTGAAACGCAAAGCTTCATCCGCGGCCACATCGAAGTCGGCTACGTCTTTGATCGCGAAGTAATATTCGTTTCTGGCGACCCGCCGACGTTTAAGCCAGACGACACCTTTATGGTTCGCGGCGGGATCGATTTCTGATTTGCGATAAGGGCGTGCCCATGCGACCGCTGCTGACAATCTTGAGCACGACGCTGTTGGCAGCGGCGGCGGCTGCGCAACACGGTTATCCGCCCTCATCACCTCCCGGCTGGGGCGGCTATGTCGTGCCACCGCGCGTTCCCTATCAGCCGACGCTTACGCGCGACATCACCGGCGGCGGCCAGTTTGTAAGCACCGATCAACTCGCGCCGCCGACCGTATCGTACGGTCTGCCGCCTGGCGGTACTCCCGTTTCAGCGAGTGCGACGCCGTTAGAAGGGCCGGCGCACACGCTTGCCGCACCAGTCGCATTGCCATCTCAGCCGATTGCTACGTCAAATTCTGGTGAGATTTGGCAAGTTCAGCCCGACGGGGCGGCGCCTTACGGCGACCCAATGCTGGCGCCTCAGGAGCCGCTGTTCCCCGAGGCGCCGCCCACTGCAACCGGATTGCGCCCGCTGCCTCGCCCGCCCGACGCGCGCGACGGATTTTTTCAGAAGGCCAAGTTCACCGCCACGTGGATTCCGCAACTCGATGACGACAGCCTCGGCTGGACGGACTTGCGGTCTGAAATTGTTGTCGGCGTGCCGTTCTTTACACGCGAGACGCCGATGCTCATTACACCGAGTTACGAGCTGCACTTTCTCGATGGCCCGGGAGGGATCGATCTGCCGCCGCGCCTGCACGATCTGGTGATCGACTTCAGTCACTTTCGCCGCATCACGAACAACTGGTTCGTGAATATCGCTGTAGCACCTGGCCTTTATGCCGACGACCACAGCTTCGACTCCGATGATGCCGTGCGCTTCAACGGCCGAGCCGTGGCAATCTACGACCCCACGCCCGAATGGAAATGGGTCATCGGTGCGACGTACGTGAACGGCGGCTGGGCGAAGATCGTTCCCGTGGCTGGGTTTATTTATGAGCCGAGCGACGATGTTGCTTATGAGCTCGTGTTCCCACGTCCGCGTGTGGCGTGGCGGCTGCCCAACTCGCCGGTGCCGGGACGCGATGAATACTGGTTCTACGTATCGGGCGAGTTCGCGAATGCCATTTGGGCCTTCGAGCAAAGCGACGGCACGCCGGATGTCTTCGCCTCGCGCGACTTTCGGCTGATTCTCGGGCTGGAGCGCAAGATCCTAGGCGGACTGTCGCACCGCATTGAGGCGGGCTACGTGTTTGACCGCGAAATCAAGCTTGCCAGTGACGGCGACGAGATCGAGCTGGATGATTCAGTGCTTGTGCGCGCTGGCATCGTGTATTAAGCACTAGAAAGCGTACTTCTGGTCGGTGCCACAGCACCTTTTTCCAATATCCGCGAGCCAACGGCGCGCCGGCGACTTTTAGCCCTCAATTCGCAGCTCCGCCGCAAATCCTTAGCCTCACGATGAAATCAATTCGTTGATCGGACCGGGCCGCGGCTTTATACTGGAGGTCAGGCAAGGATTCGTGGGGCGTTCTTCTCCCATTCTCACGCGCGCCGACAGCAGCTAATGGTGCAATCGATCTCGTTCTAGCCAACTAACAAGGCTGCCTCTTTACGAGATCGGCGAGCCGCGGGCCAGCGCGGCCGATGTTTCGATGCGTCCATTTCTTGCAACTTCGGATCAGCAACCTCGATCGTCCGACCTATGCAAATTAGGAAAACACTCCAACGAGCTCTCATCACGGGCACAGCTACGATGGGAGTCGTGCTGTGGGTGAACGCGGCGGCAGCCAA
>DASXWB010000837.1:0-2231 GCA_036503915.1 Lacipirellulaceae bacterium
GAGCTTAATTGACAAAGAGCATCTTCGGCACTGCTGCTCTACGGCTCTTCTGCTCTTCTTCAGAATCCCGGCAGTTCGCGCTGCCGTGGCGGATGGCAGCGATCATGGTATCGCAGCCGGTAGCCGTCGGCCAGATGGGCCATCACTTCCAGCACCAGAAGATCGGCCCGGTTGATGACGTGCCGCGCGCTGCGATTGCCGAGCGATCCGATCAGCTCTTCGAGCACCTGCACATGCAGCTGCATCGTGCGCCGGGCCGAGATGCCTACCTCGGCGAGCAGATTGGCGAGCGTGTTCATTTCATCGGCCAGGTTGCCGGCGCCCATCACAACGTAGGCGCGGAGCATTTCTCGGTAGTGCGCCACGAGGCGCTCTGGCAGATCGCAAGAAGAGGTTTTTGACGAACCGTTTTCAAGCAAAGGGGGAGACAGGGAGAGGGGGAGAGGGGGAGACTCCGTGGCAACGTTGTACGAGAGATCTCCCCCTCTCCCACTCTCCCCCTCTCCCGCTCTTCCGTCTCGAATCAGCTCCAGCTCCGCAATGAGCGCCCGCTGTTGCGCCAAGAGTCGCTCTGCCTCCTGATGCTCCTGGGCGAGGCGCTGCTCGTCGGCCTGGACGAGTCGCCGGTGCTCGCGGACCAGCTGGCAGCGTTCGATGGCGCGGGCAAATGTCCATAGGAGCGATCGTGTCGTCGTTTCCGCGACGCAGCAATACGCGTCGGCGCCGACTTCGTAGCACAGTGCGGTCATTTCCGACGACGGCGCCGTGCCGAGGATGATCATCGGCTCGTCGTTGCCGCCGGCGCGAAGGCCTTCGATAAAATCGAGCGCGTCCAGCACGCCCGGTTCGTGGCTCGCCAGCACGGCGTCGAAGACTTCATTGCGAAGGTGCGCGAGGCCGGCCGTTACACCGACGGCCTCCTTGAGCCAGACCTCGGCGGCGCAATCGGCGGCGAAGGCCTCGGCCAGCCACCCGCCCGTGCGGTGCAGCGTGGTGACGTACAGCACCTTCATCCGCGTGGGCATCTGGCCCCAAATCTTGATCGCCGGTCGCTTCGCGGAGGATCCAGCGGCTGTTTTCGTCGTTGGCATAGCATCACTGGGGTCGGGAGTCTTCAAAAAAACTGCGCCGACAGTGTTTGCGCGCAATTGCAAAACTGAGCCGTGAATCCAAGAGGCGCACGACTCCCGACCCGTACAGCGTCGCGCGCCTAATTTGGCGGCCAAACTCTAGCGGCCGCAGTCAAAGCCGTCAACGTCGCCGATGCTGGTGAATGCGCCGATATGGCCGTAGAATTGGCAGCGCGGAAGGGGCCCGACCACGCAGAACTTTGCTAGCACACCCATGCGAATTGCCTATCTGGATTGCGCGAACGGGATTAGCGGCGACATGACTCTGGCGGCGCTGGTCGATGCCGGCGCCGATCTGGAGTCGATTCAGGCCGGCATTGATTCGCTCGGTCTGCCCGGTTGCCGCCTGGTCGCCAACGAAGTGAAAAAACGCGGCTTTCGCGCAACGCAGATCACCATCGAGCATGAGCCTGAGCACAAGCACCGCCACCTGCACCACATCACGGCGATGATCGACGGCAGCCGGCTGGAGGAATCACAGAAGCTGTTGGCCAAACGAATCTTTCAAAAGCTGGCAGAAGCCGAGGCAAAAGTTCACGGCACGACAATTGAAAAGGTGCATTTTCACGAAGTGGGAGCGGTCGACTCGATCGCCGACATCGTCGGATCCGCGATCGGGTTCGATTTGCTTGGCGTCGAGCGAATCGTGTGCTCACCGGTGCCGACCGGCCGGGGATTCGTCGAGATTGCGCACGGCCGCTGCTCGATACCTGCGCCGGCAACGGGCGAGCTTTTGCGCGGCGTGCCGTTGGCGCCACTCGACGTTGAAGGTGAACTGGCCACGCCTACAGGCGCGGCCATTGTCGCGGCCCTCGTCGACGAATTCGGCCCGCTCCCCTCGATGACTGTGGAGCGAATCGGCTATGGCGCGGGCCAGAAAGATTTCGAACACCCGAACCTGCTGCGGATTCTGGTTGGCGAGGCGCCAACGTCTACGAACGCAGCGGCGTTGGCGACCGACCGCCAGCCGCGCAGCGAGTCGATTGTGTTGCTTGAGACAAATCTCGACAATGCTGGCGGCGAGGAAATCGGGCATGCCGTGGAACGACTGTGGGAAGCCGGCGCGTTGGATGTTACGCTAACGGCAGTTCAGATGAAAAA
>DASXWB010000838.1:0-2251 GCA_036503915.1 Lacipirellulaceae bacterium
GGTTAGTCGATAGTTGTTAGTTGATAGTTGTTAGTTGAACAAACCGCTTCACGACTATCCATTGTCTACTATCAACTATTGTTTACTTCTTCCTCCTTTCATAATCGTCGAGGTGTTTGGACTTGGATTGTTCGCAAAAGCGCGCGAGCAGCTGCTCGGCGTCGCTGGAGTTCTCGCGAGCCGCGGCCAGCGCGAGCCGGCGCTCGCTCTCGTCCTGCCGTCGGCGGAATGTTTCGAGCAAATCGGCCAGCCAGCGCTCGCGGTCGGCCGACTGCTTGCTCGCACACGACTCGTCCAAACTGACGAGCAGATTCTTCAGGCCTGGGTCGTCGAATTCGGTCATGAGCCGTTTGAAATCGCACGGCTGGCCGCTGTCGACCAATCGGCAGCAGGTTTCATAGATAAATCGTGCCGCCGGCGATATGAGGGTCTTCGGCTCCACAACTTCGGAAATGCGATTAATAAAGTGCGGTTCCAACAGAAGCAGCTGCAGCAAGTCGCGGTCGCACGCGGGCAGGTCCGCGAGGCGCGGATAGGCGTCGGGTGCCGGGCCAGCGGCGAGCTTAGCCGAGCCGTGTCGGGTGTCAGGTGTCGAACTCCGGGCTTCTGACATCTGCAACCTGACACCCGACACCTTCGCTGCCTGACGAGACCGCGATTCGCGACGAAGAGCACCTAATCGGCTGCGCAGTTGCTCTTCCGGCAAATGAAACTTGCGAGCAATGCGGCCGAGCATTTGCTCTTCGCGCAACAGCGTTTGGGAAGAAGCGCCGCCGCCTGATTGGCGAATCTGGGCCAGCGTGGCGAGCATTTGCTCGGCGGCTTGCGAGGCGCGATGTGTGTCGGTGAGTGTATCCAATCCGTTGGTCACCGCGTTGAATTTGTGTTCCAGTGCGTCGACCGCTTGGGCCAACAGCTCGCGGAACGAGTCGCTTCCATGCGTAGCAATAAAATCACACGGATCGACTCCCCTTGGCAAGGTCAGTATCCGCAAGTCGACGGAATTTTTTTCGAACAGCGCCAGCAGCGCGTCGAGAATTTCATTGGTGCGCCGGCGGCCCGCTTCGTCGCCGTCAAGCACAAGCGTGATGCTATCGGTATAACGGCGCAGAAGTTGCAAATGCCGCTCGCCGAGCGCCGTGCCCAGCACCGCAACGCAGTTGTCGATGCCGTGCTGATGAGCCATCAGGCAGTCGGTGTAGCCCTCCACGACGATGGCGCCGCCACCCTTCTTGAAGTTGTCGCGGGCCATGTCGAGGCCGTACAGCTCGCGGCTCTTGGAAAACAGCGGCGTCTCCGGCGAGTTGATATATTTGGCCGTGTGGTCGTCCGCTAGCTGTGGCAGCACGCGCCCGCCAAAGGCGATCGGCCGCGAACGGGCGTCGCGGATCGAAAACATCACGCGGCCGCGGAACCAATCGTAATGGCCGCCGCCCAGCTCCTTGCGCCGCAGGAGACCAATGTGCTCCAGGATGGCTGGTGTAAACGGAGTGCCGCGCGCCTGCTGGAGAATCCAATCCCAGCGGTCGGGCGCGAAACCCAAGTGGAAGCGGCGCGCGCTTTCAGGCGTGATGCCTCGCTCGGCGAGATATTGGCGGGCGGGTTCTGCGTCGGGCGCCGAGACGAGGCAGTGATGAAACTGTTCTTCTGCCCACGCGGCGGCGCGGTACAGCGAGCGCTTTTCCTCCCTGGGATCAGCGAGTCGGGGCGTTACCAACCCCGGCGCATCGAGATCGTCGGGATTTGGTCGGGCGCGGGGATGCCCTGGCTCGCTCGGAATCGGACGTGGGGCTCGTAATGAAATGCCGGCGCGCTCGGCGAGCATCTCAAGCGCTTCGCGGAACTCGAGGCCCTCCGCCTTCATGACAAAGCTGAACACGTCGCCGCCGATGTCGCAGACCCAGCACTTGAACGACTGCCTCTCTGGATTCACCTGCAGGCTCGGCCGACTATCATCGTGCCAGGGACAAATGCCGACGAAGTTGCGACCTTGCCGCCGCAGTTGCACGTAGCTGCTCACCAGGTTGACGATGTCGACGGCCTGGCGAACTTGCTCCTTGACGTCGAATGCCGGCCCAAAGCTCACGGCGATTGTCCTCCGTTGACGATCAATCCAAGCTGCGCAACGCCAGTTCTATCTGAGGTCCGGTCGACGTCGTTCCACTTCCACATCCAAGTCGAGCTTCTCCGTGCCGGAACCGGTCGAGCGAAGTATCGTCAACTCGGCGGTGGATCCGATCGGCGTTCTGGC
>DASXWB010000839.1:0-5964 GCA_036503915.1 Lacipirellulaceae bacterium
ATGACCGTTCGTGTCGGCCGGCAAGAGCTTCTTTACGGCGCCGAGCGATTGATTTCGCCGCTCGATTGGGCAAATACACGACGGACGTTTGAGGGCGTGAAGCTATTGGTGCACGGCGGCGATTGGAAAGCCGACGCGTTCTACACGCACTTGGTGCCGGTCGTTCCAAACGAACTCGATCGCGCCGACTACGAACAGCCCGTTTACGGCGTCTATTCAAGCTATTCCGGATTCACGCATGAAACGTGGGACCTGTTCTACATCGGCTACGACAACGAACATCCCGGAGCGATTGACAGCGACTTCTCATTGCATACTTTTGGCGGCCGCGTCTTTGGCTCGCGCAACAACTGGTTGTATGAAGCCGAGGGCGGAGTTCAAGTCGGACGACAAAGCGGCCTCGGCGTAGATCATAACGCAGGCTATGCCACGGTTGGCTTGGGCCGCAAATATCCAAAGCTCGCCTGGCAGCCCACAATCTGGTGCTATTACGACTATGCCTCGGGCAACGCGGGGGGAGGCAGCTTCAATCGTTTCAATCCGCTGTTTCCGCTCGGGCATAAGTACTTCGGCTTCATCGACGCCGTGCAGCGGTCGAATATCGAATCCCCAAACGTGTTAGTGACCGCGAAGCCGGGCGCAAACTTGGAACTACTTTTGTGGTATTGGCATTTCATGGCCAACCAGTCGGGCGACATTGTACCCAGCATTGGCGGCACGCCGAACCAGAGCCTGTCTCGCACGCACCTCGGCGACGAACTCGACGTCACGGCGCGTTACTGGTTTGGCCCGCGATCGAATATCCTCTTCGGTTACTCGCACTTCTGGCGCGGCGACAAGATTCTTGCCCCACAGGATGCGGACTTCTTCTACACGCAGTGGGAGCTGAACTTTTAGCGCTATGGGCTTTGCACCGTACGTGTATCACCGGAAACTTGGTCGTGGCTCAATCTTTCTTTTCATGAGTCAACGAGGGCACGTCGATGCGTGTCGTCCTCAACTGGTGACGTGAATTCCTGGCAGGCGCAGAAATAATTGGCCGCTGGGGCAAATAAGCTGCTTGACCCAAGCCGCCGGCCCGATATACTTGCATGGTGACGCAAATATGCAACTCTTGAAGTAATGACTCCAAAACAAGCTGCCAAATGCTGCGGTCCGGTCGATGAGCTGCTCGACCCCGAGCTGTTCAAGTCGCTGTGCGATGCGACCCGGCTCAAGCTCGTGGCAAGTCTAGCCAAATGCGGCCGGCCGTGTGCGGTGACGGAGGTTGCCGAGTGCTGCTCGGTCGATCTTTCGGTGATTTCGCGCCATTTGGCCATGTTGGAGAAATCCGGCGTCCTTGAATCGACAAAACAGGGACGCACCGTCTTCTACTCCGTCCGCTACGAGCATTTATCGCAAACGCTGCGTGCACTGGCGAACGCGATCGAAGCGTGCTGCCCAGATGCGAAAGCCGGCGCGCGCAAGGGGGAGTGTTGTGCCAAACGATAAATCGAAACCGGCAGTGTTGTTTCTTTGCACCGGCAACTCCTGCCGCAGCCAAATGGCCGAAGGGTTCTTGCGGGAATACGCCGGCGATCGGTATGCAGTCTACAGCGCTGGAACCGATCCGATGGAACGCATTCATCCGCTGGCCGTGAAGGCGATGGCCGAGAAAGGCGTCGACATCAGCGGCCAGACGCCGACCGACGTTGGCAAATACTTGGGCCGGTTGCCGATCCGGCATCTGGTGATTGTTTGCGATCGTGCCAACGAGAAATGCCCGCGCATCTTTCCCGGCATGATGAATCGCATGTTTTGGCCGTTCGATGATCCGGCGTCATTCGTCGGAAGTGAGGCGGCGAAGTTGGAGAAGTTCCGCGCCGTGCGGGACGAAATCGAGTCACGCATCAAGCAATGGTTGAAGGAAGTACAAAATGTCGATTGAAGAAATTGTCCGCTCGAAATACGCGTCGGTGGCCGCGAGCGGTTTGTCGAGCAATCACGATGGCGTTCGCGCTGTGGCCGAAGCGTTCGGCTATTCGCCGGCAGAGCTGGCGCAGATACCGGCCGATGCCAACATGGGTCTATCCTGCGGGAATCCGACCGCGTTTGCGAGCTTGCGCGCGGGCGAGACGGTGGTCGATCTGGGCTGCGGCGGCGGGTTGGATGTTTTTCTGGCGGCCGATCGAGTCGGGCCGTCCGGCAAAGCGATCGGCGTCGATATGACACCGGAAATGCTCGACTTGTCCCGCCGTAATGCGGTCGGGCGCGAGAATGTCGAGTTCATTCAGGCGACGATCGACAATATGCCCTTACCAGATGCCTCGGTTGACTGCGTGATCAGCAATTGCGTGATCAACCTTGCGCCCGATAAGCCGGCAGTTTTCAGGGAAATTGCCCGCATCCTGAAACCGGGCGGCCGGTTGGCCGTGAGCGACATCGCGCTGAAGCAACCGTTGCCGCCGGAGATTGGCAACGACCTGCAAGCTTATGTCGGCTGTGTCGCGGGGGCGATATTAATCGACGATTACCGCAGCGGGCTGGCGGCCGCTGGTTTTAGTGCCGTCGAAATAATCGACAACGGCAAGGATCTAAATGCGTATTCGAAATTGAACGGACAATCGGGCTGCTGTTCTCCTTCGAAGGGCGACGGCCTTCCGGTTGTTTCATGCTGCTCAAGCAAGGTGCATGATAACCTTGGGGAATTACTTGCTCGGTACAATGTGAATGAATTCGCGGCCAGCGTCAACGTGTATTCCGTGAAGCCAAGGAACTAAGCCCCGAGCTCGTTTAGAAAGCTTTGTAAGCACGGCCGCTGGCTAATTCAGTTCAATTGCGATTGGATTTCCGGACTCAACTAGGACGGTTCTGGACAGGTCCGCCTCGAAGAACTTGGGCGCAAGGTTTCGCACCGCCTGCGCGGCGACCGCGGCAGTCGGTTTGGCCACGTAATAGGCATACTTTCCGGAGATCAGTTCGCCGCTAAACGTGCCATCCTTTTGGATCGGAAACTCGCGAACATGGCCGTCACCTAGCGGCTGGAAAATCATCACCATCCCGCCCACCGGTTGACCGCCTTTCGACACTTTCCCTGTTACGCTCACAGGTGCGTTCTTGAGTCTGACGTCCGAGCCACAGCCCACTTGGCCAATAATTAACAGCAACACAACAAGCAATCGCATGGATGAGCTCCAGTTAGAGAACACTTTCATCGACGGTTTGGCCATCGTCGGCACCGACCATGAATTTCACGACGACGCCATCGATGCTGTCGGCCATGAAGCGAACTGAGCCGTCACCCATGGTCGCGTTGACGCCGCCTGGATGAAATGCGAACGGTTCGTCGTTGGGGCCACAGTTGTTGACGGACCAACGGCATTCTTCCGGCCCGCCATACGGCGCAGCGTAGTTGCTCAGCCGCGCTGCCCTTGACGCGGGACCAATCGCATTACTGGGGCCGGAGTAGCCGTTGCTAACTGCGTCGGCATCGGCCCAAGCAAATACGCGACGGCCATTCGCGCCAGACGACATATTGATCGGATCCGCGGCGCCCGAGACTGGGGTGAACCGAGTGGAATACGCGCCGTGGACGCTCACATCAGGATGCGCGCGCCCGGCGTCTTCGATCCACAGAATGGTGTGCGTGGTTCCGTCGGTGACTCGTCGGAAGCCGCCGCCGTCGCAATCGAGCATAGGAGCAACAACCTGCGCCAACCATTGGGGCGATCCGGAGGGCGTGGTTCGCATGCCATACGTCGCAGAGCCTGGCGTCGAGTCAACATCCGAGAGGGCAACCACCATGTAATCGACACCGCCATAGCCGTGGACCGGATCGCGTTCCGCATTCGAAACTGGCGTCGACGGGCAAATGAACGTATCAATTTTGGTTTTCGCGGCGACTTGCCCGGACGGGTGAGCCGGATCGTCGTAGTTGCGCCCCTTCGCGTGACGGTGCAGTAAGCAACCGGTCGGTGTCTTGAAGTTGTCGCCGTTCGGAGTAGCTGAATAGGCGGCGATCGGATTGGTCTTATGATCGAACATGTCGTACACCGCGTTCTGCTCGATGTGAGGCAAGATGACCGTGGCCGTGGAATGAATCATGTAGGTTGTCGTCGCACCGCCGGTGGAATCGCATTGGCCGGGCGGAGGGAGTTTCCTGCGGGTCGATTCAAAATTGTGAACGCCCAGCCCCAACTGCTTCAGGTTGTTGGTGCACTGCGAACGGCGGGCTGCCTCGCGCGCCGCCTGGATCGCTGGCAATAGCAATGCGATCAAGATGCCGATGATCGCGATCACGACCAATAGCTCAACCAAAGTAAATCCCTGTTCCGGCCCGGTCCTGCTCGTTTGTCTGCCTGACCCGCTCAGCATATGCGTGCTCCTTTCCTTGGCGTGACGCGGCCGGCATGGAAAATGCTTGATGCGGCCGCACGATTCGCGTGAAAGGTAGAGGGCCGGTATTAAGACTCAATGAACGGCGTATGAAAAACGCGTTGAGTCTTAAGCCGCTCACACGCCCGCGAATCTGCGCAAGTCGGCTTCCATGCGCAAGAGCCGCTCTTCCAGCTGGCGCTTGGCGTCGTCAAGGTTCGCCAGTTGTTCCGGCGGCGTGTAGGTGAAAAGATAGAACTTGATCTTCGGTTCGGTGCCACTGGGGCGGCAGGCGACGTAGTTGCCTTCGTTTGCAAGATCGAGGAAAACAAGGTCGCCTTTGGGACCTTCGAGATGTTCAGGCGCGCCTCCTCCTCGAATCTTAACTTGCCGTTCATAATCGCGGACCTGCGCGACTTGGTCGCCGCCGATTTCCGCTGGCGGCGCGGCACGGAACGCCGCCATGACTTCCATCATGCGAATCATGCCCTCGCTGCCGGGCATCATCACGGATAGGGTGCGCTCGGCGTGTACGCCGTGTTGCCAGAAGAGGGCGTCGAGCTTTTCGTGCAGCGTCTGGCCGGATGCTTTGAGGCGGGCGGCCAGCTCGCACAACAGCATCGAAGCTGCGGCGCCGTCCTTGTCGCGCACATAACTGCCGGCCATGTAGCCGTGCGATTCCTCGGTGCCATAGATGAATCGCTCGGGGCCGAACTGGTCGACGGCGCCGGCGATCCACTTGAAGCCCACCAGCAGGTCGCCGACGGTGCGCACACCGTAGCTGTCGCCGATGCGGCGCACGAGCTGCGTCGTCACGAGCGTTTGCACGATGAAGTGCTGCGGGCTGAGGTCGCTCTTGGCGCGGCGGTTCTCAAGTAAAAAGTCGGCCAAGAGAGCGCCAATTTGATTGCCCGAGAGCGTGCGCCATAGGGCGTCTTTCGCGAAGGTCAGCGGCGCGGCGCAGCCGATGCGGTCGCAATCTGGGTCGGTGGCCAGCGCCAGGTCGGCGCCGACGGCTTTGGCGCGTTCGATGATCGCATCGAAGACTTGCGCGTTTTCGGGGTTGGCAACGTGGCCGGGCACGTTGGGAAAGTCCCCATCCGGTTTGGCGTGCGGTCCGAATACTTCTACTTGCTCGAAGCCGTCGGCGGCCAGCACGGGCATGACGGCCGTGGTTCCAACGCCGTGCAGCGGCGAGTAGATCGCCTTCAAATCGCGCGGGCCCGGTATCGCTTGCGTGAGTACAGCTTGCTGGAACTTTGCATCAACTTCCTGTTGGCAGGGAATGATCTTGCCGGCGGCGAGCATCTCGTCGAACTTCGCGCGGCGAATATCCTGTGTTGTCATGACGCGCTCGATGATGCCTTTGTCGTGCGGCGGCAGGATTTGCCCTCCGGTCGACCAATACACCTTGACCGCGTTGTCGCTGGGCGGGTTGTGGCTGGCCGTGACCATGATTCCGCACGAGCACTTTTTGTATCGCACGGTAAACGACAGCTCCGGCGTGCTGCGAAAGTCCTCGAGCAAGTACACGGTGAATCCGGCAGCCGTCATGATTTCGGCGCACAGCCAGGCGAAATGCTGCGAGCGATGCCGCGTGTCGTAAGCGAT
>DASXWB010000840.1:0-1692 GCA_036503915.1 Lacipirellulaceae bacterium
TCCGGTTAACGTTTGCGACGGCGCGTTCATGACGCCGCCGAGAATATCGCCGAGCGTACCTGCCTGCGCGCACCCGCCGATTGCGAGCGCACTCACCAGCAGTGCTTGTTTAGCTAGATGTTTCATATGTGTATGCTCCTCCATAAGCGGGATCTAGAGGAGCAATCCACGTGCCCGTCAGTCGCGAGGCCTCATGAGTCCTTCCTGCGCAACAGAAGCAACCAAAACGCCCTCGCGCGTGAAGATCGACCCTTTCGAAAAACCGCGCGCGCCAGCCGCTGCCGGGCTGTCGAGCACAAACAACATCCAATCATCGAATCGGAAGGGGCGGTGCAGCCACAAGGAGTGATCGAGCGACGCCACCTGCATATTCGGTCGTCGAAAACTGCGGCCGTGCGGTTGCAAAGCAGTACCCAACAGGCCGTAGTCGGAGACGTATGCAAGCGCAGCCTGATGCGCGAGGGATTCGTCGGGCATGGATCCGTTGGCCCGCACCCACATATGGCGGACGGGCGGCTGCTTCTCCGGATCGAAGGGATCGATGTCTTCAACGATGCGATAATCAAACGGCCGGTCCTGCGTGATCACGTCGCGTCTGTGCTCGGGGAGCTGGTGTGCGCGGTCGCGGATAATCTCCAATTCAGAGCGCAACGATTCCGGCGGCGGAACCGCAGGCATCGGGTTCTGGTGCTCGAGGCCAGGCTCCTGAACGTGAAACGACACCGACATATTGAAGATGGCGCTGCCGTGCTGGATCGCGGTGACACGTCGTGTCGTAAAGCTTTTGCCATCCCGCAAACGGTCCACGAAATAGACAATCGGCACATTCAGATCGCCCGGCAGTATGAAGTACCCGTGCAGCGAATGCGCGGTGCGGTCCGCTTCTACCGTGCGCTGCGCAGCGACGAGCGCCTGGGCGAGCACCTGGCCGCCAAATACGCGGCCGGAACCGATGTCGCGGTTGGTGCCCCGGTAGATGTTGAATTCGATCGGCTCGAGATCGAGTAAACGCAGCAAATCTTCGACGGTATATGACATGGCATGAGCATGCGTGGCCGACAACCGTGAGGCAAGATGACGCAGCCGTTCACATCGGACTGCACGTTGTTTTCCTTTCGTGGATCGTGGCGCTGCTTACGCTGTCTCAACTGGCGCCCGGCTTCTATTTCGAGGTGTTGCAGGAAGACCGCTTCGTGGAATGGCTGACCGCGACCGTGTTCATTGCGGCTGCCGCACTGAGGTTGTCGTTTGCCTGGCAAACGCGCCGCGTATTCGACGGGCTGGTTGGTCTCTTCTGCATTTTCGTGGGCGGGGAAGAGTTCAGCTGGGGACAGCGGCTATTCGGCTTCATGCCGCCCGCCGTTTTTCTCGAGCGCAATACGCAGCAGGAATTCACGGTTCATAACTTTGCAGACGTCTTCGGCGAGCCCAAAGGCGTGCTAATTCTCGCGCTGCTGGGATACGGACTGCTGTTACCGCTCGCGCGGCGTTTTGGGTTGCGGAGCTTCCTCGATCGCGTTGGCGCCACCGCTCCGTCATTAAGGCTCGTACCATGGTTTGTAATTGCGGCGGGACTGCTGATCTGGTATCCCGTTGACCTCACGGGCGAATGGGTGGAAGCGCTCGCGGCCGTGCTGTTTCTCGTGTCCGTACCACCGCTTAGACGATCAGGGTCGTGGTTTGCGGGCGCCG
>DASXWB010000841.1:0-9874 GCA_036503915.1 Lacipirellulaceae bacterium
TAATTCCTTGAGGAGACCAAGACGCTCGTTTTCCGCCGATTTGTACTTGTCGGCGGCAGCCTTCGCTTGCGCGAGCGCCTTGTCGAAGCCGTCCTTCAACTTTTCGAGTTTGTTGGCGTCATCGTACAGAAAGCGTTCGAGCGTCTTCATCGTCTTTTCGATCGTGCCGAGCCGTTCTTTGATCTTCGCGACGATTTTCTTGGCCTCGGCGACTTCGTCCGAATCCAGCTTCAGGGTCAAAACGGCCGTTGCTGCACTACCCAACTTCGCAAACTTGGGTTTAATGCTTTTCGGCACGCCGACGGCATCTCCGGCCGCTGTGTTGATTGTGCCGAGCGCCCCCGGATCTCCCGGGCCAAGCGCGGCATCTAAGACCATCTGCACGGTGAAGACGCCGGCCGCGACACCGATCCTGGCGCCCACCCCGGCCGGCCCAACGCATAGACTGACCGCGGTGATCGCCACGTTAATGATCCGCTGCACCTCGGCTTCTTTCACCTCTTTCTTGGCTTTCTTGAGCAGTTTCTCAAGCTCGATCAGGTTAGCTTCAAGCTCCTCGAAACTTTTGCGGGCGCGTTTAAGAAACTCCATGAAAAATTCGATGAACGCTGCCGCCAGACCGGCCACATTGTACTCGACATACGCGCCGAAGCGCACGTTCTGCTCTTCGAGCACGCCTAGCGTGAGCACATAGCGCGAGTAGGCGGTCATGGCCGCCTTGCCGTCCTTCGCTTGGCCAAAGACGACCTTATTCCATTCGGCGTTGAAATCGCCCCAAGCGCTGTCGAGCGCCGCGCCATCCGCTTTGTATTCTGAGATGAAGTGACTGGGGTAATCGGACATGCCGCCGATATTTGAGTCCATTTCATCGAGCGCAGCCTGCGCGTCCGTATCGATGTTCTCGATGTACTTCTGGACGAGGGGGCTGTTGATGAGCCTATTTGCAGTCTCAAGGTCCAACCCTCCGTACACGGGTGCGGCAAGTCGGCGCGTACGACGGACTTGCGTGCTATCGACAAGAACGAAATCAGATGGCCGAAACCACCCGGCGACACGCTGCCGGAGTATACATCCGACGCGACGCGTTGCCAATGAATTGTGCAATCGGGCTCAGCTCGTTTCTGCCCGAGACACGTTACTTCTTTTGCTTTTTCTCGTACTTCTCAATAAAGGGTTTCAGCAGCTTCTCGTAGGATTTTTCGAACTTGTCGTTCTTGTCTTTGCCTTCCTCGCGCGTGAGGCGGGCGTATTCATCTAAACAGGCTTGTGCCTGCTTGTCGCTTGTCGACATTTTCGACTCCGGCAGTTCAAGGTGAAAACCGTCCCAGCTCGACCAGCCGTCGGCGCCCTTGGCGTTCTTGAGGCCGTGGGTCTTCATCAGCTCGCCCCATTTCTTTTCAAACTCGCCGACGTCGTCGCCGAATGCTTCCTTTGGTTCCCAACTCACTTTCCCATTGACTTTCATCAACACGTGGCGCGCTTTGTCGCCCATGTGTGAGCTCCAGCACACGTAGCTCGCGCCTTTGACCACCTCGTTCGCCTGCTCCGCCGGAGTGCGGGACTTTGAATCTTTGTTGTTGCTCATGCTGAAGGCGATCGATTCGACCTCCTTCTCTTTTTTCTTCTTCTTGTCTGGGGCTTTCGTGTCGCCCTTCTCCTTCCCTTTTTCTTTCTGCTTGTCCTTGAGCCACTTCTCTGACCAGGTGGTGAGATCTTTGGCGAAGTCTTTCACTTTCGATTCTATGTCAGTGGAGGCGTCGTTTTTCGAGTCGGACATGGTACGTCCTTTCATGAAGAGCGATTTGGGCCATTCATCCTATTCCATGGCGAATTTTTTCCCAAGTATGCAGCTGATTTTCGCGATCGGTTTGCTGCTCCGTATTGCGATTGCTTGTCTGGGCCAGCTCGGCCCTCGCGCGCCCAGCCTCCTCGCGGCATAATGCGCACGTTATAATTCCACGAACCACGAGTACCGCCATGCCGCAACCTATCGACCCACGCAACATCGAAGTCGTCGAAGACGCCCTGGCCGCGGTGCTTCGGCAAAAAACTCCGGCCGAACGAATCGCGATGATTGGGTCGGCGAACCGGACCGCCCGGATGATCGCCGCCGCCGGCATCCGATATCAGCATCCTGATTGGGATGAGGTGAAAATTCAAAACGAGGTCATAAGGCGCGTCTGCGGTGGAACAAACTGATTTGCTCAAGCGGGCCGTCGAGATTATCGATGAGTTGAGCATTCCCTATGCGATTGTCGGTTCGTTCGCCAGCGGTGCCTGGGGCGAATCCCGCTTACGGAAGATATCGATATTTTCGAATATGCTCCTCGGCTACAACACAAACGGCCTCGCCCATCATGATCTCCTCGAGGCTATTCGTTTGTTGGCCGATCTCGGCTACCAAGGCGTTGCCCTCACGCTCGATCATGGAGCGCTTAATCCATATGACGACCGCACGCCCGCGCAGCTCGAACGGGTCGCACTGGCACTCGAGGCGCGGAATCTTCGCTGCGTGATCGAAACCGGCGCGCGGTTTCTGCTCGATCCGTGTACCAAGCACGAGCCGACGCTCGTGACCGCCGACGCGGCCGGCCGCGCTCGCCGCATCGATTTCCTCTGCCGCGCGATCGACCTGGCCGCCCGGCTAAAGGCCGACTGCGTCTCGCTGTGGTCAGGCGTCCTTCATGATGGAGCAGGGGAGCACGATGCCATTTCACGGCTCGTTGGCGGATTGACCGAAGTGCTCAGGTATGCTGAGCAAAAAAACGTTGTGCTAGCATTCGAACCGGAGCCCGGAATGCTCGTCGACACACTCGGCCGATTTGCTGCTCTGCTCGACGAACTAGCGGCACGGCGAGTCGATTCAAATCAGCTGCGGCTGACCATCGATGTCGGCCACCTGCATTGCCAAGGCGAAGTGCCGATTGCCGACCAGATTCGCCAATGGCGAGACCGGCTGGCCAATGTGCATATCGAGGACATGCGCGCCGGCGTCCACGAACATTTGATGTTCGGCGAAGGGGAAATCGACTTTCCACCCCTCATCGCAAGTCTTGCGGAAATCGGATATTCTGGGCTTTTATGCGTAGAACTCAGCCGGCACAGCCATGAGGGGCCGTTGGCCGCCCGGCGTGCGTATAATCTCCTGCGGCCGCAGCTAGAAAAGGCAGTCGTCAGGTGACAGGTGTCGGGGTCTCAGAGAACCCGCCATCGAATATCTGACACCGTCCGGCTGAGCTCACGGCCGAAGCCTGAAACCCGACACCTGACACCTTCCCTCCCGCGATGCCTCAATACGTCATCCTGGTTTCCGTTCCCGGGCTTCGCGAGCGCGACCTCTCGTTGATGCCCAATCTTGCGCGGCTGGCCACGGGCGGCGGCTACGCCAGCCTGTTACCCAGCTTTCCGGCCGTCACCTGCCCGGTTCAGGCCAATATGACGACCGGTAAAAGGCCGCGCGAACATGGCGTTGTGGCCAACGGATTCTATTGGCGCGACCAGCGGCGCGTGGAAATGTGGACCGCCTGGAACGACTGCATCCTGCAGCCGCAAATCTGGGACATCCTGCACGACCGCGACCGGTCGATCACCTCGGCAGCCTGGTTTCCGCTGCACAGCAAAGGCTCAGGCGCCGATTACATCTGCACGCCGGCCCCGGTGCACAACGCGGACGGCAGCGAATCGCCCTGGTGCTTCACGCGGCCGGATACGCTCTACGATGAGCTGCAGGGCAAGTTCGGGCATTTCCCGCTGCACCATTTTTGGGGCCCGATCGCCGGCATTCAATCGAGCGCTTGGATCGTTGCGTCGGCCGTGTATACGGCGCAAAAATACCGGCCGAACTTTTTCTACATCTATCTGCCGCACCTGGATTATGCCGCTCAGAAGGCAGGCCCGGATAGCAAGGCGGCCAAGCAGGCGCTGGCCGATTTGGACGCGGAGATTGAAAAGCTAATTGCCGGCCTGAATAGCGCCTACGGCGAAACACCGCTATGGCTCGTGGCCAGCGAGTACGCAATCGTTTCGGTCGATGAAGTGGTTTTCCCGAACCGCGTCCTGCGCGAAGCCGGGTTGTTGAAAGTCACTCAGAGTGAGGATGGCGAGCTATTGGACCTGGCCGCGAGCAAGGCATGGGCGCTTGCGGACCATCAGTTCTCGCATGTGTTCGTCCAGGATTCCGATCCCAAGGTAGTGAAGCGCGTGGCTCGGTTGTTCGGCAAACAATCAGGCATCGCGGAAGTTCTCACTACCGAGTCGCTTGCCGAATACGGCCTGGATCACGCCCGCAGCGGCGACGTCGTGCTCGTTTCCGAACCCAGCAGCTGGCAGGCCTATTACTGGTGGCTGGAAGACGCAAGCGCACCGCGCTTCGCGCGGACGGTCGATATCCACCGCAAACCGGGCTATGACCCCGTCGAGCTATTCTTCGACGCGCGCTCCAAGAGCATTCCGCTGAACGCAAAGCTCGTGAAAGGTTCACACGGCGCGCCGGTGCGAACACCGGCTCAGCGAGGCGTGCTTCTTTCATCCGAGCCGGGTATCTTCACCGGCGGCATCGTGCCGGACGTCGACATCGCCGGCATCGTGTTGCGGCAGTTCGAGATGGAGTGATTCGCTGCGCCGCATGCGCTGCGCGCTTCTCGGCCTGACGCAGATGCATCGAACCGCCGCCGGTCTCGTCAGACCGGCGAGGCCTGTCCTTCGTGCCGGGCAGATGCATTGTCGAGGGCGAAGTACAGCACTAAACCAACACAGGCAAACAAAATGATCGGACTGAACATCGTTTTCTCTCCCTATCCCTGGGACTTACCCAACCTGACTCCTGCTGCGACATAGTCCACGTCGATCACGGTGGACTACGCGAGTGCGCTCAATAAATGCGAATTTGATGCCATTGCCGAGCAGCGGCATTATTTTGGCGCACCGTTGCGCCAGCGACGCATGAAAGGCGCTGCCAAACGGCGAATTCCTCGGAACAGCTTACCCATTCGGTAAGGTTTCACACGCTGACGACCCGGCCGGCGATCTGTCACGAGGCCAATGCCCGTCGGGCGGTTTGCAGAACTTACATCAGGCGTTTCGATTTTACAGCGTTACGGCAATCCGAAGGGAAGTGCGCAGGATACTCCGATGCGCGGCTACTTCTGCATTTTGAGGCTTAATTCAATTTGCTTCGATCCTCGACGCACGCTCACGGGAATTCTCTCCCCGGCCGGTCGATTGACTAGTAGCGCAAAGAGGTCGGATTCGCGCATTCGCCGCGACTGTCCGGCAATCGAGACGATTACGTCGCCCTTCACAAAGCCCTGGTTCTTGGCGTGCGCATGTTCGCCGTACTCGCCGACATGGATCACTGCGAGCGCGAGCGCTTCCTCACCGATTTGACGTTCTGCGCGCTCGTCAGGTGATAAGTCTTCTAATTGCATCCCGCCCGTTGTCATGCGGCGCAGCGCCCAAGAGGTCGCCCGCCATGAAATATCGCCCCGGGTTCTCCATTCGGACGGCAGCGTGAGCCCTAGCTGCATCGGCCGGCCGCTGCGCTCGATTGAAACCGGAAGTTCCTCCTCGTTATCGGCGTTATGCAGCACCCATTGAATGTCCGCCGTTGATAGCATTGGCTGACCGTCGAACAACATTATCTTGTCGCCGGCGCGAAAGCCATTCTTCTCGGCCGAGGAATCGGACTCGACCCGAAGGATGGTAGCACGCTCGTTCGGATCCATGATCAGGCCAAGAATCTTTGGATGCGGATACGGAAAGAGTAATTGAGTCGGAATCGGCTTTCCGTCGTCGCGTAATACAGTGTGCAGCGACTCGCCTACTTGATGGCAGTGAATGCAGCTCGCAGCGACTTTGCCTTCATAGTCGAGCTCGGAGGCATACTGCTTGAGTCGCGGGAATTGCTCGGGCGTGCCGTAGCGAGGCTGGGCTTGAGGCTGCTTGCCGGCCAGTTGCGATTTGTTGCCCAGATAGGCGGCATGAATCTCCAGACCTGCCTCGAGCGCCGCCGCAAATCCCTCGAGAGAAACATCATCGTCTGAATCCGTCTGGTGAGACCGGGTGCCGTAACGCCCATAGATCGTCTTGTCGCCGTTCATGATGAACGCCGCAAACGACTGGTCGTAATCGAAGTGAAACAGTTGCAAATCCATCCCGTTGGCTTGCACGACGCGAACACAAATGTACTGGTCGAGAAGCGCCTGCACACGCAGGTCGCGTTCGACAATCTCCTGGTCCAGCTGCGCGCAGGCCTCGCAGGGAATGCAGCGAAAGACGACCAGCAGCGGCTTTCCCGACTTACGCGCCGCGTCGAAGCCGCGCTGGACGTCGTTGTAAATCCACTCATCGAGCGAGCCGAAGTTCGAAAGATCTTCGCGAACGAGCTGATCGCGCGTCTTCGTTTCCTGCGCCGATAATTGTGGGCTGACAGCGATCGTCACTATTATCGACAGCAGAAGTATTCGCATAATATTCCTCAACGATAGACTCCTGGCCCAACTACTGGCTCAATCTGGGGTCAACGATCCGCCCAACGAACAAGACGCAGCCCGAGGAAACGTCGCGAATCAGGAAAATGAACGGGCGGTTCACAATGAACTCTGGAGTTCGGAGCGGGGCAACTGCGCCGAAAGCGCCGCCCTTCGTGGCGGCCGCGGCCTCGGTTCCCAATTCGTCCACTTGAATGAATGTTTTTTGAATCACCTTTTCAACGGCCAGCGGGCTGTTTGAGATCCGCGAGAAGTCGCTGCGCGCAAGATCGAACATTTGGTCGCCGCCGAGCTCGGCAATTGACGTGCTCAAATCGTACGCAGCGTGGAAGCTGAATTTCGGCAGGTGAATTTTCACCTTGCCCGCAGGCAACTCGCGCAGCCAATCTTCCAGCGATTCCGCGTCGAGTAATTCTTTAACTCGCGTCAAGGCGCCCTCCCGGTCGGCAGGCAATAGGATCACCAGCGACTGCAACTTGCCTTCATAAGGCAGTTCGGCAATTTGAGTTCCGCTGTCCTCGTCAACTCCGAAGCGTGCCGATACCTCGCCAATCATCATTTCGACGTCGGCTTTGTCACCGGACGAAAGCGCGAATTCATGTGGCGCAGTGCGCTTGACGTCGAAGGGGGTCTCCCATTTGCCGTGGAAATACACCGCATTCGCGACGAGCATGAGCGTAGCGTCGCCGACATCGTCGCGACCAATAATGACTGGGATGCGCTGTTCGGTGTTATCGGCACTCCAGCGATTAACCTCCGAGACTACATCGTCGACCTTTCGAAAATCAATTCGCCTGGCCGACGCGCCCATGAATTTCTCGGCAAATGGTGCGAACTCGGGCACAAACTCCAGCTCCTGGTCGATCCAAATGCTGTTCGCCGCGTGGAATTCGCTGCCGACGGCTCGCCCACGTAAAAGTTGCGATCGCAGCGACAGAAGCTCGATTGCCCCCGCCATGTGCTCGTCATGCAATTTCAAAACGCGCGCAAACTCCTGCTCGGTTCGACCCGAAGAGCCTAGAGCCAGAATGCTTAAGGCTTCGCGTGCGCTGTAGCCGGAAACCAATTGATTGCGATTCGCCTCGCGCGCCGCTTTTTGGAATAGTTCCAGGCTGAATTGATTGCAGCGGCGAACCGCCGCCGTCATCCCGGCGGAGTCTTGCGGCAGCTCTGTCGTATCTCCGACGTCGGCGATCGGTGTACCCTCCGCGGGCGCGTCCACATCGCCCTGAATCTGCGACGCGCCGAGCAATTTTCGCAATTCGGATATGTCGACCGAACGAGGCTTTGCATCGTCCCCTTCCTTGCGGATGACGCGCAAATCGGAGAATAACTGCGCTACTTTGCGGTGAGTGCGCACCGTCTGCGTTACGATGAGGACATCGATGCCTTTCGCCTGAAACGGTGTGACCGTCGCCTCCCCGCCTCCATTGGAGGCCCACGACGAGCTGTCGATGTGTTCCTCGATTGCGCTGATGAGAAGATCGAAATCCGGCTCAAAATCACTCTGCTTCAGAAGATCGTCGACCGCATAGACTCGAGTCGTAAGTCTTTCATCAATTTCGTCGCGGCTTGAAATGAGCACGGCGTTTCCGGCAATGGTCCAATCAAAATCAAACTGATTGAGCACTTGGTCCAACGCAATTTCCAGAATCAATCCGTCGAGGTTGTCGCTGAATGGTGTTTGCGAGTCGACTCCTGCCTCTTCGAATCCCACTTTGTCCAAATTGACCGGAACGCCAAGCGCCTTGCTGAGGCGGCTTGCAAAGCTCGAGAGGGTTTCATCCGCGAGACGCCAGTCGACTTTCTGCTGCATCTTCTGAAAAATAGCTTCCTCGAACTTCAACTGTGCAGCCGATGCCGCCTCCGATGCGTCGAGCGGCTGGCCGGCTGAACTAATCGGAGTAACGCTGCTGACTCCTGGTCCGGAAGCAGCTTCCTCGGTAGCGACGACGCGTGTAGTCGAACCTTCTTGAGCTTGAAACAGCGGCGGTTCGCGCATTTGGCAGCCCGCAAAGATCACTGGCGCGAAGAGGACTGCCGCGGGCGCACAAGTGAAACGCACAAACTTCATGAAATAAATACGCGTGGTCAGTCTCGAAGATTCTGATATTCGGCTCAAACGCCCGCCGGTTCCGCCACATCGGGCGGCGTGAAGACAAAGTTGCGGCTCTGGCCGAAGAACGTGAGCGGGTTCTCGTAGACGACGCGGCGAATGAGGCTCTCCGGGTGGCCGCGGCGGCGCATTTCGAGAATGAAGTCGGGCACGGCCGTCGGCTTTGATGGCCCCCAGTCGCCGGCAGAGTTCACCAGGAGCCGCTCTGGGCCGTACATCTCAATGATGTCCGCCGCGCGGGCCGGCGTGCATTTCGAAACAGGGTACAGCGTCATGCCGGCCCAAAAACCTTCGTCGAGCACGTGGCGCACTGTGTGTTCTTCGACGTGGTCGACCAGTACGCGCTCTCGATTGACGCGGCCGTCCTCGCACAGCATGTCGAGGATCATTCGCGTGCCTTGATACTTGTCTTCAAGATGCGGCGTGTGAATGAGAATTTGCTCGTCGGTGCGCACCGCCAGGTCGACGTGCTCCTGAAAGACAATTGCCTCGTTCCGCGTGTTCTTGTTGAGGCCGATCTCGCCGATGCCCAGCACGCCCGGCCGATCCAAAAACTCCGGTATCATGGCGATGACTTCGCGCGCCAGGCTGACGTTCTCCGCCTCCTTGGCGTTGATGCACAGCCAGGTGAAATGCTGAATTCCGTACCAGCCGGAGCGCTTCGGCTCAAACGCCGTCAGTTGCTCGAAGTAATCGCGAAAGCCATTGACACTGCCGCGATCGTAACCGGCCCAGAACGCCGGCTCGCTCACCGCAACACAGCCCATCTTGGCCAGCGTTTCGTAGTCGTCGGTGGTCCGCGAGACCATGTGGATGTGAGGGTCGACGTAGTACATGGCGTTTGGTGAGTAGGTGGAGTAGGTGAGTAGGTGGAGTGGGTGCCTGATTACCTACTCACCTACTCACCTACTCACTTACTCACATCACTCCCAGTTTTTCCCGCCAGTCGTCCGCATACGGCCGGCTAAAAATCAATTGCACCTGTTCCGCCCGGTCGTCCTCGGGCCGCAACAATACCTGAATCGCGGCTTGAACTTGCGTCCGTCGCGGGTCGGTACCAACGGAACCGCTTGCGCGATCGATGCGATCCAGCGCAGCGGCTACCTCCAAAAGTTTCGCGCGAATGGGAAGCAGTTCCTGGTCGAACACTACGGTGGCAGCGCGGCCATTGGACATGAGCAGATTCCTGGAAACGCGACGCGGCGCGTCGTCGGTGAGGCCCCCTCTCAGTTTGGCCGCAGAGGGAAATGTTTGCAACGGTTTTTTCGGC
>DASXWB010000842.1:0-3167 GCA_036503915.1 Lacipirellulaceae bacterium
ATTGTTCTGGCCGGCGTGATGCTGGGCCAGATCGTCCGTCGCGTACGGCGGTTGGCGATGGAACTTGCCGAACGAGGTTAGAACGGATAGGGCGCTGTCGTCAATGAATTCGGAATCGCCCTCGAATGAAGCCGCTGAGTCGGTTGCGCCGTCGACCGCCGATCCTCCCGCTTCGCACCGCGGCTTTTCGCTGGCAACCATGCTGCTGGTGGTGACGATCGTCTCGATCGTTTGCGGGTTCGCCGCCATAGCGCCGGGACTTGGTTTGGCGGCCGCGATCATCGCTGCACCAGCGCTTGCGCGAACTGCAATAATCGCCCGGCATCATCCGTCTCCGGATTCAATTGACAAGCTCTCCGGCAAAATCTCGCTGTTCGCAAGTTCGGTAGCCTTCACGGCGGTGTTCGGCGTGGCTGCCGGCGTTTGCTGCTATGCAACCTGTTGGCCCAGCTTCTTCCTCGGTGCATGGATCGGCCAGCTATGGGAACGCGGGCAGTACGCCGGACTGGGCACCGGCTTCGTCGTCGCCTTTGGAACTAGCGGCATTGTGGCTTGCATATTGGCCTATATGGCCATGACGCATATCGGGCTGCCGTTTCCGGCCAGGCGGTTAACCCATGGCGAAAAGCAAGCTTGTTGCGCTGGGAGTAATCGTTCCCGCCGTCGTCGCCGGATACTTTTTATTCTTTTGGTTGTTCGACCAGTGAAAATCAAGTCGAAGCATAGCGGCCATTTGAAGCGACATGAGCGCCACACAGCGACATGAATCAGGTGCCCGCGAGCGGCGTTGTTCTCGGTGTGACGCTCCGATACGTGCGGGCTCGCAAAGGTGCTGGCTCTGCGGCGCGGCGGTTGATCGAAACGAGACGAAGCCGGCGGCCGCCTCGGCTTCCGTTTATCCGAGTTCCGCGGCGGAGCGGCGCGGCCAGTTCTCGCTCGCGTCGTTGATGATGCTGGTGACGCTGGTCTGTGTCGCCTTGGGCGTATCGACCATTGCCATGGGCATCGGCATTCCGCTGGGCCTGATCCTGCTCGTGGTCTGGCTGCCGACGGCAATCTGGGCACTGCCGCGGAAGGCCCGACCAAAAGCAAGTACCGTTCTTGGCACTATTGGTGCGGTTATGTTGACAATTGGCGTGGTTGCCGTGGTAGCTGCCGTGGCCGTTCTTATCTTAGTTTTTTCGTTTTTGTCGGCCATTCTTGAATTGTGTGCAGCTTTGGCAGGCGCTTAGCATCAAACAAGACGGCGCAATCGAACGGCATGACTAGCAACTCAACCAAGCTTTCGGATACCCGCGAGAAGCAATGCAGTCGCTGCGGCGCGTCGCTGCCGGCGGACGCGCCGCTGTGCTGGCTGTGCTTTGCACCGATGGAGCGGAAGCCGGGCGATAGCCGCGACGCCCAGTCAGTTTCAAAATCGCAGCCCGCCGATTCAATGCTTCAGGAGCATACCGCAAGCGGTTTCTCGCTGGCGTCGCTAATGATGTTCGTGACGCTGCTGTGCGTCGTGCTGGGCGTGTCGACGATCGCGCCGGGCATCGGCATCCCGCTGGGCATCGTGCTGCTGGTCGTGTGGCTGCGCACGGCAGCGGTGGCCCGCCGGCGGATGGCGCGCGGCCTGACCGTAACACGTTCTGAAAAGTTGCATTTGTTTTTGGAGTCGATCGCAACAACGCTTGGACTGCTCGCGGTGATATGCCTGGCAGGGTGCGCGGCTTTCTTTGCCGCCTGCTTCGCGTGCGTCATGGCTTGGACCGGTTCCGAGGCGGTCGTTGGCGAGCAAGCTGCCTACGCATTTGCGTGGATCGTCTTTGGCGTCGTGGCCCTGGCCATTGCTCTACCGATGTTGTGGTGGATTGTCAAAGTGATCCGCCGACGCTGGCGGCGAGACATCGGCGAGCCTGACTGACTTCACTGGAGTTTCGATCATGCAGTTTCGCAATTACACTTTCCTGGGCATGACGCAGGGTTTCTGCCCCGAGTGCTTGGATTTGGCGCGGCGCGAGAGTGCCCGAGTACGGACTCGTCGCTTAAGCGACCAGTCCATGGCGCCCGCGATCGGCCTTGTGCCGGCGAAGATCATCGAGCGCGGCGGGCGCGTTTATTTTCGCAAGCGCTGCGCGGTCCACGGCGTGCGCGAGGACTTTGTGTGCAGCGACGCGAAATGGTTTGACCGCCGTGAATTCGCCACGCCGGCAAAACAGCCGCAGTGGATGGCGGTCGAGCCGGCGCGCGGCTGCCCGTTTGATTGCGGCCTATGCACCGAGCACGAGCAGCATACGTGCCTCGGTGTGCTGGAGATCACGTCCTCATGCAACCTCGAATGCCCAATGTGCTATGCGGCCAGCGCGCCGGGCGGCGTGCACCTGGCGTATGATGACTGCTGCCGGGCGATCGATCATCTGGTCGCGGCCGAGGGTCGGCCCGAGGTGCTGCAGCTTTCCGGCGGCGAGCCCACGATCCACCCCCAATTCCTCGAAATCTTCAAGTACGCCTGCAACCAGCCAATCGACATCGTCATGATCAACACCAACGGCGTGCGGTTGGCGCGCGATGTGGCATTTCTGGAAGCCGTGGCCCAGTGGCGCCATCGGGCCGAAATCTATTTGCAGTTCGACAGCTTTAACGATGAGGCGTACCGCAGCCTTCGCGGCGAATCGCTCGTGGACATCAAGCTGCGCGCGATTGAAGCCCTCGGCGCCGCCGGCATGCGCACGATTCTGGTTTGCACGCTGCAGGCCGGCGTGAACGAGAATGAGGTCGGCGCAATCGTGCGGTTCGCACAAGACAGGCCCTGGATCACGGGCGTCAGCTTTCAGCCGGCTGCCTACGTCGGCCGCACGGTGCTGCCGGACGAGCTGGAGCGTCGAATCACTTTTCCGGATGTGGTTCGCGGCCTGGCCCAGCAGTGCCCGGAAGTTTGGCGCGAAAGCGATTTCACGCCGCTGCCGTGCGCCCATCCGAACGCCCACTCGCTGGCTTATGCCTACCGCGCGGGCGGAACGGTTGTGCCGCTGCCGCGATTCATCGACGTGTCGCAGCACCTCGACTTGCTTTCCGGGGCGATCACGTTCACCCGCGCGAGGGCGCGCGAGCTGGTTGCGAAAGTGATCTCGCGGCAATGCTGCGGGCCCGGCGGGTGCGGAGAGGGCCACAATGGATTGGTG
>DASXWB010000843.1:0-4410 GCA_036503915.1 Lacipirellulaceae bacterium
TTTTGCTGAGCAGCCGGCTAGCGCAGCAGGAAACCCAAATGGAGCTCGATCTGCCGGGCGCGGCGAGCGGGCGCGAGGCGGTGGATGATGACAGGCCGCGGCTCACGGTGAACGTGTCGGCCGATGGCCGGGTGATGCTAGGCAGCACGGAGACGCCACGCGAGGAAATGGCCGGGCGGCTGCGCATCGAGCGAGAGCGACTCGGCGACGATTTGGAAGTTCGCGTGCGGGCCGATCGCTCGGTGCCCTACCGTGTGATTGCCCCGATCCTGCTGGCGTGCGCGGAGGCGGGCATTTGGAACGTGACGTTCGCGGTGGTTGAGAAGGTCGAAAGTCGAGTCGAAGATTCGCCGCGGCGAACATCGAGAGTCGAGAGCCAGAATTGATGATTTGCAGCGGTTGAGGATTGAGATTTGCGCGTACCTAGTCATCATGACGACCGCCGGCAGATGGACGTCGCCATGACGCCGATGATCGACGTCGTTTTTCAACTGTTGATCTTTTTCATTTGCACGGCCAGCTTTCAGCTCAGCGAGGAGGCGCTGCCCACGAGCCTGGCGATTGCCGGCGGCCCGACTCCGGCCGCCACGGTTGAAATCGAAACGGATTTGAAGCGGATCGTCGTTCGCGGCGAGTCAATCGACGGCGACACAAAGTGGACCGTAAACGATCGGCCCAGTCCTTCGCTTGTGGAAGTTGAGCAGATGCTTCGCGCCGCGGCGGCTATCGATCGCGCGCTGCCGGTGGTGCTCGACGTCGGCGGCGACGTGCCGCTCGGCGACATGATTGATGTCTACGATCGGTGCCGGTTGGTGCAATTCGAAAGGATCGAATTCGCGGTCCGGTCCGATTGAAATCGCAGGCGCGGAAAAGACCGCGAGCGCCTGGCTCGGACGGATCGTATCGCTTCCAGGCCTCCGGAGCACGCCGTTTTTTACCACGGGCCGCGGACGTAGTACACGCCGAACTGCGTCGTGTCGCTGGGCCACACGGGAGTTGGGCGGAATGGGCCACCGAACGTGCCGAAGCCGGGGAAGTTCCGCTGGAACTGGTGCTCGATCCGCGAAAGCCGCGAGCTGGCTACGCCCCAACCGTAGTTGGTTTGCAGGTTCGCCGTCGGCGGCACGACGAGCGCCACCGGCTGACCGTATTCAGTGTGGGCGTAATTGCGATTCCAGTTGTACCAGCGGGCGCGATATGCGGGCAACATGTAGCCGCAATCGCACGCGCAACCTGTGCAGCCCGCGCAGAAGGCGCCTGCGTGATGGCCTCCGAAGTGGCCGCCGCCTGCATGGCCCCCGCAGGCGCCGCAGCCTGCGCCGGCACATTCGCCCTCACACTCACCGTAGGCCGAGACCGGGTTCACAGTCGTGGACAAGGCGACCGCAATCGCAAATGTAAGAATGCACAAGCGTGGACTCATATTTGTCTCCGTAATTCAATCGCCGATCGCGCTAAGAGCGCGAACGAAGCATGACGGTGAATTCTCGAGCCAAATCTCAGGTAGATTTCTCTGGCTCTAGACTCGCGACCGGGTACCCTCTGGGTGGCTCTCGACTCTATTAGAACCGCAGGCCTGGATAGTGAACGTCGTTGTGCAGGGCCCAGATATTGTTGCTCATCGGATAATGCATCTTGGTCCACCAATCCTGGGCGCGGAGGCCGAACGTGCCGTAGCGCACGTTGGTGCGTCGCCAGCCCGCACCACGGTTGTACGTGTAGTACGACCGCTGGTGCTTGTATAGGAATTCGTGCGGCATGAGCGGCTGGTACGTGACCCACGTATGGCCGACGTGCGGCGGCACCGGTCGCGGAGCGACGTACATCTCGGCGGCGGCACCGTTGAACGGGCCGGGAGCCGCGTAATAGTTGTAGAACAGATCCTTTTGACGCTGATAGCTAATGCGGCGTTTGCCGTCGCCGCGCGGGCGCAGCAGCTCCTGGGCGCTTGCCGCGCAGGTGGACCAGAAGAAAATGGCCGCAACAGCCGCGGCGAGTAACGTGGGTTTGTGCCGCATCGGATCTCCCCCTCTCGGCGATTCGAATTGGAAGGTGTGCTGGCGCCCGCTGACGCCGATTGGAATCTTGCGTGGGCTGGGGCGTCGGAGACGCCTCCCAGATTGGATGCCGGCGATTGTTCGCTCGGCATTGGCGGCAGGCAGGTGTTGTTCGTTGCCGCCGTGGCAAGGTCTATCAGTGGTGTCGGCAAGCGCCGGTCGCAGGGGTGAATCTTTGTGTAGCGGATAATCCAAATGCAGCTGTTATCACCCCTGCGCCAAGCGATAAATGCGTCTGTGTCGCTGTGCGACGGGCGGTTATAATTGGCAGAATCGCTACAGATTCACACCTTGGCTTCACAAGTAAATTCTTCGGGAGATAGGCGTTTTGGCAGTTAAGCGAAAAAGGACGGCGGAGAAGAGTGTCCCAGCATCCAACGGGGAGCAGACTACATCGAACCAGCGCAAGACTCAGCTGGCGGTCGGACCAAGCGAAAATGGAGACGCGGAGCATTCGGCCGAGCCTAGCGCAGAGGTTTCACCGGAACGAATCGAGGAAAACGGCGCCGCGACGGCTGCGCCGCGCCGCCGAGCGACCGCGCAGTCGATGGCGGCCAAGCAGCGCGACATCAGCGTTAGCGAGTTCTTCGCCAAGAACCGGCATCTGCTCGGCTTCGACAACCCGCGCAAGGCGCTGCTCACAACCGTCAAGGAAGCAGTCGACAACTCGCTCGATGCCTGCGAGGAAGCCGGCATTTTGCCCGAGATTTGGGTGCACATCGAATCGACCGGCAATGACCGGTTCAAGGTCGGGGTGCAAGACAACGGCCCCGGCATCCTAAAAAAGCAGATACCGCTGATCTTTGGCAAGCTGCTTTACGGCTCGAAGTTTCACCGCCTGCGGCAGAGCCGCGGGCAGCAAGGCATTGGCATCAGCGCGGCCGGCATGTACGGTGTGCAGACGACCGGTAAGCCGGTGAAGATTATCTCCAAGATTGGCGCCAACAAGCCGGCGCACTATTACGAAATTCAAATCGACACGAAGAAAAATCAGCCCCAAATTCTCAATGGCCGCGGCGAGGGCGTGGATGTTCCGCCCGGAAAACGCGGCGACGAAGCGATCGCCAAGCACGGCATCGAATGGGTCGAGCAGCCGCACGGCACACGCGTCACAATCGAGCTGCAGGCCAAATTCGTGCGCGGGCGCGGCAGCGTTGACGAGTATTTGGAGCAGACCGCGATTGCCAATCCGCATGTCGCATTGCACTACAAGGACCCCGACAACGATGTGCGCGACTATCCAAGATCTGCAAACCAGCTGCCGGCGGAGCCGAAGGAGATTAAGCCGCACCCGTACGGCGTCGAGCTGGGCCGGCTGATTACGCTGCTGCACGATGCGCCCAATTGCACGGTCGCCCAGTTTTTGACGACGACCTTTTCTCGCGTCACGCCGCAGGTGGCGCGCAAGATTTGCAATACGGCAAAGATTTCCACGCGCGCGAGCACGCGCCGCATCGGGCGCAAGGAGGCCGACCTGCTGTACCAGGCGATTCAAGCAACGAAGATTTCCTCGCCGGCGACCGATTGCATCTCGCCGATCGGCGAAGAGCTGATACTCAAAGGCCTGCACCACGTCGTGCCAGGCGAGTTTTACGCGGCGGCGACGCGGCCGCCGGCCGTTTACCGCGGCAACCCATTTCAGATTGAAGTCGGCATCGCCTACGGCGGCCAGGCCGCGATGCAATATGTCACCAAGGAGTTGCTGCGCGAGTTAATCGAGGAAACCGACGCGCGCACGATCCGCCAATTCTTGATTCACACGTTCAACGGACTGGGCAGCGACGCGGCCGACCGCATCCTCAAAGAATCGGGGCTCGGCACCCGGCAATCGCCAGCCGGGCTGAAGCCGAAGGAACTCGAAAAGCTGCTGGCCGCGATGAAAGGCGTCAATGTTTCCGAGGGCCAGACGATGGAGGTGCTGCGGTATGCCAACCGCGTGCCGCTACAATTCTCGCCGGCCAGCTGTGCGATCACGCAGACCGTGATCGGCACCAACTGGCGCAGCTACGGCCTGTCGCAATCGCGCGGCGCGCTGCCCAAGGGGCCGGTCACGGTGATGGTTCACGTCGCCAGCGTGTGGGTGCCCTTCACGAGCGAATCAAAAGAGGCCATCGCTCCGTACCCTGAAATCCAGAAGGAGCTGCGGCTGGCGTTGCAGGCGGTTGGCCGCTATCTCGGCACATATGTCCGCCGCCGGCTCAAGGTCAAGCAACAAGGCGAACGCCGCCAGATCTTCCTGCGCTACCTGGGCGAAGTGGCCACGGCCGTGAGCGAGATCAACGCGGTCGACCGTGCGGCACTCTACGAACAACTCTTAAGCGTCGCGAAGAAGCGCACCGCGGACGCGGACGTA
>DASXWB010000844.1:0-2347 GCA_036503915.1 Lacipirellulaceae bacterium
ATGACGTCGGCAGTGCCACGAACTACGATGCGATGGCGCCCACGTTGGTCGTTGAATCCACCGCAATACCTGTCAACTCGGACGGCAGCGTCAATTTGATCGGCGCATTTACGTCCGGCGTGGCCACCGGCATGCACTACAGCGAGCAGTTCGGCCACTGGTACGTCAACCAGCCCCGCGATGCCGGGACCACATCTGCTGGGGTGGCGATCATTGACGCCGCCCTCGACGGATCCGAAGCCACTGCGCCCAAATTGTTGTGGTCGTCCATCCAATTCACGATCGACAATAATCTCGACCTCGTCACCACAGACGCAGATCCGAACACCGACATCTTTCGCCGCGTTCGCGAAGTCACGATCTCGCCGGATGGGAAGTACCTGGTCCTACATAAAAACCAGGCCGATGTCGGTGCGACCGTCGGACTTGGGGAAGGGGCCGTTTATCTTGTTCCGCTTGATGAGAACGGTATTCCGGATATTACTGTCGAGGGCGGCCTCATCACCAACGTCCTCAATATCGAGACGCTCGGCGACAACGGCGCGCATAACTCCGGCGCGCAGGTTGAATTCGACGCCGCCGGCAATCTGTACGTCGCCAATAGTGCGATCAACACGACGAGCGCCGACCCGCTGCTCACAGGCCAGTTGGTGCAGGTCTTCAGCCCCGGCGGCAACTGGAAGGCCATTACGAACAGCAACGGCACCTTCAGCCTGGTTCCCTTGGCCCCTCCAGGAGGCGTGGCCGGCGACTACAACAATAACGGCTTGGTGGATGCGGCCGACTATGTGATCTGGCGAAAGCTATTGGGCACGAACACGCAGCTGCAGAACGAGGGTGATGGCGTTACGCCTGGAATGGTCACGGACGAAGACTACGCCACGTGGCGGATGAACTTCGGGGCGACCGCCACTCCCGGGGCAGGCAGCTCCGCCGCCGTTCCGGAACCGGGCGCAATTGTACTGGCCATGTTGGGACTCTCGTTGCTCGGCGCGTATCGCCGGCGATAATGCTCGGCGCTTGCCGTCATCGCCAGGCTCTCGGTGGATGTTGTGACGAATGAACTGGCGTCGCGCGAATCGTGTGGCGCGAGCGCGGCTCGCGACAGGAGGCAGGATAACTCGATGCGTGCGAAGTTTCGAGTCCGTTCCGGGAATGCGGCGAGTCATGGTTTTACGCTCGTCGAGCTCCTCGTCGTGATTGCCATCATCGGCATCCTCGTGGCGCTGCTTTTACCGGCGATTCAAGCGGCCCGCGAAGCGGCTCGGCGAAGCCAATGCAAGAACAACATCAAGAACATCTCGCTGGGTGTTTTACTGCATGAAGATACGCACGGGTTCCTACCCTCTGGAGGCTGGGGACGGTACTGGACCGCCGACACCAATCGAGGCTATGGCGAGGACCAACCCGGCTCCTGGGTCTTCAACATTTTGACTTATGTCGAAGAAGCCGCCTTGCACGATCTGGGCAGCGGCCTCGCGCCCAATTCGGCCGGCTTTCGCGACGCGAGCACGAAGCTGCACCAGTCGGCGCTGCCCCTGTTCCATTGCCCGACGCGGCGCGCCGCGCGGACGTACACTTCGTCGATGGCCGGCACGCGACTGCAGACTTGGCTTGAAGCCCTTGCCCAAACTGGTGGCGGCATCGTCAAAGGCGACTACGCGATAAATACGGGCGACGCCAAAGAGTTCGACACGTATCATATGTACGAGGTCCCCGACTATGCGACCGCCGACGGCAACGCAAGGTGGACCAGAACATCGTTCTGCACGCCGGACACCAGCGGCATGCGCGGCGCCAATGCCGACCTGCCGTTTTGTCAAACTGGCGTTTCTTACTATCGGAGCGAAGTGACGCTGGCTCAAATCACCGACGGCACCGCGAACACGTATTTAGTCGGCGAAAAGTATCTGCGGCCGGAGTCATACGAGGGCGCCAAGTCGCGAGCAGAAGACCCTGCTTCATTTGACCTTGGCGAGAACCAATCGCTCTACACAGGCTTTGAGTGGGATAACCATCGCGTCGCGGTGAACCCTGACCGCATCGACCCTGCTTCGGGCGCCGGCGCTGCCGGTGCTGATTACTATCAGCCAAAACAAGATAGACGCGGCTTACTGAACGAGGGCGCGTTCGGGAGCGCCCACGCCGGCGGGTTCAACATGGCCATGTGCGATGGTTCGGTGCACAATGTGTCGTACGACATCGACTCCAACGTGCATCGCTGGCTCGCGCATCGGTTCGACGGCAATGTTGCGTCGCTTGAAACCGCGCAATAGCGCGCATCGCACCGGCCATAGCTGCGACCAAACCTGGTCGCAGGCAATTTGCATGGGTCGAGTGCGCTACT
>DASXWB010000845.1:0-2627 GCA_036503915.1 Lacipirellulaceae bacterium
TCGATGGCCCTGGCCGCCGCGCTGACCAAGGCCGGCTATCCACCAAAAGGCGTGAAGACCAGCGCCAAGGTCGAGCTGCGCAAGGAGGCGGAAGGGTTCCGCATCGCCAAAATCCACCTGACCACGGCGGCAAGCGTCACCGGGATCGACAATGCGAAGTTCCAGGAGATCGCCGAGCAGGCGAAGAAAAACTGCCCGGTCTCCAAGGTCCTCAGCGGCGCCGAGATTTCGCTCGACGCAAAACTAGCCAGTTGAGACGCGCACGTGCGCGCGTCGGCGCGCAAAGTTGAACGCAGTGACGACTGCTACGGCGAGCGCTCGAGATACGCCGCTCCCAGGAAAACCAGGCCCAAGACCCAGAGTCCCATGCCGTTTTGTGCCATCTTCTGAAAATACAGGCCGCTGCAGCACCCAATAAAACCAATGAGAGCCCAAAAGTTCGACGTCCACAGAAACTTCTTGAACCGCTTCGTCATCACTTCCCCACTTAAAGATTAAAAACCAGAGAAAACATCAACAGAATGAATTAAACCGCCAAGAACGCCAAGATAGCCAAGAAAGACGAGGGGTCTTTCGCAGTTCGAGGTCCCATTTGGCATCCTTAGCGCCCTTGGCGGTTTCATATTGTCAGGCGCTTTTAGTCCGTGACGCGCACTTCGCGGCCATTGGCATCCACGCAATCGATCTTCAAATACTCAGGTGAAAGCCCCTCGCCGCTCAGTACTTGCACTTCCACGTTGTTGTCCTGCTCCAGCTGCACGAGGTCGCGGCGCTTCTTGTTGTTCAAGATAGTTGCCACTTCCTCCTCGACCGTGACAGAAATTCGGGCCACCTGCGGCGCTTGGGCGCACATGATCAGCTTGCGCACCACTTCGATCGTCATGCTCTCGGCCGATTTCACCAGCCCGGTGCCGCCACAGGACGGGCATTCCTTGTACACGCTGCGCTTGATGCTCGGGCGGATGCGCTGCCGCGTCATCTCGATCAGCCCGAACGGGCTGGTGCGCAGAATCTTGGTCCGTGCCCGGTCGCGCCTCACCGCGTCGCGCAGCGTGCGCTCCACTCCGCGGCGATTCCGCTCCTTGCGCATGTCGATGAAGTCGTTCACCACGACGCCGCCCAGGTCGCGAAGCCGCAGCTGCCGTGCAATCTCCTTGGCCGCCGTCACGTTGAGCTGATATGCCGAGTCCTCGGCGGAACCATCGGTGCGGAAGTTGCCGCTGTTCACGTCGATGGCCACCAGGGCCTCGGTCTGGTCGATCACGAGCGAGCCGCCGCCTTTGAGCGGCACGTGCCGCTGGTTGATCTTGGCGATTTCTTCGTCGAGGTCGTACTTGTGGAACAGCGGCTCGCGGCCTTCATAGAGCTGCAGGCGGTTCACGTAGCGCGGCATCACGATCTGCAGGAATTCCTTGGCCCGCTCGAACGCCTTTGGCTCGTCGATGAAGATCGTGTCCACGTCTCCCGTGAAGATGTCGCGGATCGTGCGGATGATCATGTCGCTTTCTTCGTAGATATCGACCGGGGCCGACGTCTTGCGAATCCGCCGCACGATCACCTTCCACAGCCGCAGCAAATAGGCCAGGTCTCGCGACAGTTCTTTCTTCGTGCGGTCGGTGCCGGCGGTGCGAACGATGAAGCCCACGCCCTTGGGCGGGTTCAGCTCGCGCAGGATGTCGCGCAGCCGGCGGCGGTCTTCGTCACTTTCGATTTTTCGCGACACGCCGATGCGCCCCAGCGCGGGCATCAGCACGAGGTAGCGCCCCGGGATGCTGATATACGTCGACAGCGTAGGACCCTTGGTGCCGATGCCTTCCTTGATCACCTGGACGAGCACTTCGTCGCCGCGCTGAAAGATATCCTGGATGGGCGGCTTGAAGCGCGGCCGCACGCCTTGGCGGAATCGGGCGGTGCGCGTGCCGGCGCCGTTCCGCCCGCCGCGAGCGCGCCCATGCGACGGCGGTTCGTCGCCGCCATCTCCGCCCTCGAAATCCGCGTCGCTCCGCGGACCGCCGTTCGATTGGGCCAGCTTTCGCGGATCGTATCCGCCTTGTCGAAAATACTGCGGCTCGACGTCGCTGATGTGCAGGAAGCCGTTGCGGCCGACGCCAAAATCGACGAATGCCGCCTGAATGCTCGGCTCCAGGTTGACGATCCGCCCCTTATAAATATTGCCTACGTAGTTGTGCTGGCTGGAACGCTCCAAATACAGTTCTTCAAGCACTCCATCTTCAACGATCGCGATGCGGCATTCTTCCGCCTGCGCGACGTTGATCAACATTTCTTGTTTCATATGTTCAGTTGATCCCTATGCAATGTTTTGTAGTTGCCCTGAAAGGGCAAAATACGATAGCCCAGGGCGAAGCCTCGCCGTGGCGAGGCGCAGCCCTGGGTTCGGAGATCGGCGAAAATATCGAAGCCCGGAAAGGGCGACATAAAATTCGCGACCTCTATTGCGCTCTTTCAGAACTAGCCAATCCGATGATGATCCATTTCCCAGGGCTTCGCCCTGGGCTGTCCCATCCTGCCCTTTCAGGGCAGCGTAATTTCCGAGCCCACTCACTTACTCACTTACTCACTTACTCACTTACTCACTTACTCACTTACTCACTTACTCACTTACTCAC
>DASXWB010000846.1:0-18542 GCA_036503915.1 Lacipirellulaceae bacterium
CAAGCGTAACATGTCGTGCCAAGCGGTTTGAATGGCGTGCCATCGGCGTAGGCAAAATGGAAGGTGTTATGGACGCGAACTGGCCCGTGATTATTTTCAGACTCGGCCGTTACCTTAATCTGACCGCGATTGCCATTAAGCTGTGGCACATTACTCCGCGTCGCGTAGTTCCAATCCCCGATCATATCCGGCATGAATCGAACACGATAAATGCCGTCGCCGTCGTAGAATCCGCTAACCTCGCGCTTAACGTCGCCGTGTTCAAACGTCGCCGTGAGCTGAACGTCTACAAACGGATTTCCACTCGCCGGCCCGGGCAACGTAAGCTCGAAGACGCCCCAGCGTTCTGTTGCGACAGAAGCGCCAGGCGACTCTTTTTCCTGGGCTTGCAAAGAGACCTGGAGTGCAAGCAAAGCCGCAACAAAGATCGCCGAACGGCATCCATCCGATATCAAAGACTGTGTCCGGCAACCCGCGTTTTGAGACATCGGCGCTGCCCTAAAAGTTGATTGCAGGGAGGAAACGTGGGCAATAGACTGAAATCAGCTGAGAGCTGCAATCACCAGCCTTCAAGTATTAATGCATCCATTATCCCTTTCGCAAAGTCGTTTCGCAACCAAGGGTCGTCGAACGCAATGCAATAAGAGCAACAGATGTGACGCCTGCTTCAATGATCTACCGTAGTTTGCTGCTTGTTGTTTCGTTGTTCGTTGCAGCGCTACCGTCATCATCTCCCGCCGAGCACGCTATTTTACATGGCCGCGACTACGCAAATTACATCGCGCAATTCAATACACTTGATACGTCGCAAACGGCCACACTCATTCCCAACGAGAGGGCATGGCAATGGATACTCACAAACGTGCCCCTGCTGAGTTGCCCAGACAAAGACCTTGAAAAAGCGTACTACTTTCGCTGGTGGACGTTTCGCAAGCACATTCGGCAAACGCCCGATGGTTTTGTGATCACCGAGTTTTTGCAACCAGTGAAGCATACCGGTCCGTATAACTCCATTTCGTGTGCCTTCGGACATCATCTTGCCGAAGGACGCTGGATGCGTGACCAGCGGCCGCTCGACGAGTACACAACCTTCTGGTTCCGCTCCGGCCCGGACGGTGGCCCTGCGAACCACTTTCACAAGTACAGCAGCTGGGCGGCTGCAGCGCTTTACAACCGCTATCTTGTCACGCTGGATGCCGCGTTTCTTGTCGATTTGCTCGACGATCTCGTGGCCGACTATGAACGTTGGGAGGGCGAGCGGCAGCGACCCGACGGGTTGTTTTGGCAATATGATGTGGCCGATGGAATGGAGGAATCGATTTCCGGAAGTCGCACCGCCAAGAACATCCGGCCGACGGTCAACAGTTATATGGCAGCCAACGCCCAGGCCATTGCTGAAATCGCGGCTTTGGCGCATCGGCCTGAGATTGCGTTTCGCTACCGTGCGAAATTCGAAACGTTGCAGCAAAAGTTGATCGAGTCGCTCTGGGATCCGCACGCGCAGTTTTTCAAGGTTCGATTCGAAGACAACAGCTTTTCGGACGCGCGCGAGGCGATCGGATTCATTCCGTGGATGTTCAATCTTGCTCGACCCGAACATAGCGTGGCCTGGCGACAGCTCACAGGTCCGGCCGGATTTTGGGCGCCGCGTGGACTGACGACCGCGGAGCGGCGACATCCCGATTTTCGAACTCATGGCACCGGAACCTGCGAGTGGGACGGCGCCGTGTGGCCGTTCGCCACCAGCCAGACGCTGACGGGCTTGGCCAACGTTCTCCGCGGGCCGCCCCAAGAATACGTCGATCGAAGTGACTTTCTCGAGGCCCTGCGGACGTATGCGCGCTCGCATCAAAAGGACGCCCATTCGTACATTGGCGAATACCACGACGAAATCACCGGCGAATGGCTGATTACGGGGCCTAAAGCGGCGCGAAGCCGTGATTACAATCATTCCACGTTTTGCGACCTGGTGATCGGCGGCTTGATTGGAATTGTGCCGCGTGCTGACGACATCGTGCAAGTCGATCCGCTCCTGCCGGCGAACGAATGGGAATGGTTCTGCCTCGATGGAGTCTACTATCATGGCCGCGTGCTGACGATCGTTTGGGATCGAACGGGCAGTCGGTACGGACGCGGCGCGGGTTTCGCTATCTGGTCGGACGGCGAGGAGCTCGCGCGCGCCGATGTGCTTCGTACGCTTTCGGCCCGACTGCCGGAACCGACGTTCGTGCAACATGCTGATCCGTGAATACACTCGTTTTCCTGGCCAACCTTGGCCTGGGCGGACTGTAGCCGAAGGGCGTAGCACCGGATGCCGAATGCTGGCCAGCGGCATCGCGGCCAAGCGTATCAAAAATTCTCGGGGCCGGAATCAACGTGGGCATGCTTGCTCCTTCGCATCTGGTGCGCGTCTACCCCCATCACGGAGGATTCGTGACGATGGATTTGCTTCTGCGATGCCGCCTCTTGGCCTTCAGCGCGGAAGCCTAATTTGATATTCTCCGCCGTCCCGATCGGCAAAATTCTACTCGCTCGCGAGCTGCAATTCCTAATTGGCAGCTGCCTTCCCATGTCGCTGAACCCGCTTTCACCTGTTGTCGATTATCCGTCGATGCTGAACCGAATCTTCTGGTTCACCACAGCGTCCGCGCTGGTTGCCGTCTGGATGCTGCGCCTTTACGGTCCGGGGCTCGACCAATTGTTGAGCGAAATCGATTTCACTCTGGAATTTGGCGGCGACAAAATCGTACCCATTCCTGGCGGCTACCTGTTGCCGGCCTTGGTCGTTGGAATCCTGACTCGAATTTATCGCTTCCATGCGCGCGTTTCGGACTGGCTCGGTATACGTGAATGCTTTGACGTCGACGTCGTTATTGCCGAGTTGGCCGCGCAACTGGCAATTAATCTTGAGTCGGTTTCGCGAGCCGAACTTGTCGCACATCGGCACAACATCATGCGAAAGGCGTTCTATCCATACGTAAGTGGTCCGCAGCCGCACATCGATCCGCATTTGGTGCATCAGGCGCTGGACGCATGGTCGTGGTTTTGGATCGGCATTGAAGCCACATTCGTGTTCGTGTTCACCGGGCTCGTGCTGATCGCCGGAGGTGTTTACGAAACCGGATTGCAAACGGTCGGCAGCACAATCGTGCTGGCGGCAATCGGAATGCCCGCGATGCGCCGTCAATGCCGGCGATATGCCGTTGCGCAGGTGCGGGCCATTGTCGCCGATCACGTCCGAGCCGTGACCGTGACGGCCGCGTTTGCAGACTTGGCCGGTGCTCGGTTCGCCGGCAGGCATGCGGCGTAGTCCCTCCCGCGGGGCGGTAGTTATTTGCCCGGCGAGCCGCTCATCCATCGAATATGATCTGAAACCCAGAAGTTTTCTGCAGCGCTCCGGCCGGCCGGGACGATTCACTTCGTAGAAGCGCCTTGTTCCGCCCCCCACTCTGCCGACCCAGCAGATGTTCCCCCGCCCGCTGATTCTGCGCCGGTTTGTAGCTTTGAGCGGCATCGCTCTCGCGCTCGTGGCCACATTGCAAGAGTCACACGCCCTATGTGCGCTCGCGTGCTTCACCGCCGGTGCTCCATGCGAGGAAAATCACACACAGCAGCCAAGGCGAACGTGTGCTTGCTGTGGCCATGACAACTGCAAGACGTTGTCGGACAAGGGATTGGTGCCACACGAGCCGATAGATGACTGCGACCCGTGCGACCCAGATGCCTGTCATTGTCAACCTTTCCCTCGCGATGTGCCGCGCAACCTTTCTCAATCGTTAGACTCGCACGCTACTTCTCTTATTGCTGCATACTTGCGGAATCGGGGCGGCGCAGGTTTAGAGGTCCCCGCAATTCAAACTCGCGCCGCGTCGTGGCATTATTCAGCGCACTCTTCTGGAACACTCTGCGCACTGCTCTGCCGCTTTCTGACCTGATAGTTGCTTTTGTCCGTCCAGTCGCGATGCGGCGGTGCGTCAAAAACGGACGGTAGAGCGATTCGGCGAATACAGGCAGCAACCGCCGCGCTTCCGGCAATACGGCCGTATGAACGACCCAGCACGCAGAGGAGTTTATGGACCTTTCACGAAGAAACAGAGTTCGACTCGCGGCCACAGTTGCGACGTTTGCAGCAACGCTGTCGGCCCTCGCAGGCCAACTCGCCGCCAAGGAAGCGGCCCACATTGAAGTGCGAATTGTCGCCGACGACATATGCTGCCAGGGCTGCGCACAGAAAGTCGCGGCTCAATTGTATGCCGCACCCGGCGTCACGGACGTTCAGACGGATGTTCCACAGCGACTCGTCAAAATCACGGCAAAGCCGTCAGCAAAGCTGACTCTGGAGCGGCTGTGGCGCGCCGTGGAGAAAGGAAAAGGAGCGCCTTCGAAATTAATCACGCCGCAAGCAACCTATACATTGACAAATGTGGAACAGGTGCGACCCTCGAAGCGCCTTCCAGCCGGTCGCTACGTACTAAAAGTAGCCAAGCCACAACCACAACACACCGCGGATTTCCACCCAATCATCGAGTCTTTGCGATCTATGCCCGGTGTCGAGCATGTCGACCTGGACATGTCGCAACACACGATAACGATTCAATCCTCAAGCAATCAGCCACTGTCCGAGTGGGCGCTGGTGCGCGTGGTGAAGCAAGCCGGCTCTGTGCCCGTGCGCGTTTCCGGCCCATTTGGGAGTCTCGCAATCGAGTACGCTCTTGAACGTGCCGAGCGTAACGCCGCGAAATAATCAAATAGCTTTTCCGGGGAGGCATTCGATGAGAATTATGATAATCGCTTCCGCGTTATCAATTACTGTCGCGCTAATCAGCGGCTGCGCGGACTCGCCGGTTGACCGATATCGGACAGCGGCGGCCGAAGCTCAGATTGACGGCGCCAGGTACATGCTGGCTGAGGAGCCTGATCATGCGGTTGGCGTCATCGATGCTCGCCAATCGGCCAGCGACGGCGCGCCTCTCACAGTCGTCGGCCGAATCGGCGGCACCAGCTCGCCTTGGGTCGACGGGCGAGCCGCATTTACGCTGCTCGACGCGTCGTTGGTGCTGGTCGCCGAAGGCACTGACGCCGGAGACGCCGAAGATAGTCAAATTTGCACGGGCGACTGCTGCGCCGCCGAAAGAGCGCACGCCACAATGCTCGTGAAAATCCTCGGCGACAATGGCCGCGTGCTGGAAGTCGATTCACGAGACTTGCTCGGAATCGCGGAAAACGACATGGTCGTTGTCCGTGGGACAGCAAAAAAGGACAAAAACGGCAACGTCACGCTCGTCGCGGATGCCGTTTTTGTCCGCAGATAGTTTCGATCAATTACGGACTGCGCCACTTAGAAGTGGTAATCCCAGTGGCCATCGTAATGCACATCGTAATGGCCTGGGACGTAATCATAGTGGTCGTAATGTGGCACGACGTAACCGGGATGGTAATCCAGGTGTGTGGTATCATGCCAATGACGATGACCGCCCCAATGTCCGTAGGCGCGCCGCCCGTAGCCATATCCGCCGTAGGAACGCCGGCCGTAGTGGCCGTAGTGGCCGTAGTGTCCGTGGCCATGATGCACACGGCCAACGTCGATGTGAACGCCGCCGCTACGGAAATGGAACCCGTCGGCAGTCGCCTCCTTGGCTGTGAAGCCAGCGATCAAGGCAAACATCGTCAGAATCAAAAGAGCGTACTTCGTCACGTCTGGGTTCCTCCTCGCTCGGGCGGTTGCTGTCGATTCCGGCCGATTGCCGGAGGGCATCAATGGTTGCAACCGAGGTGCCTGCCCTGCCAAATCGGACGTAAAGGCAATATGCAACAGGACTTAATGAACTTAAACAGGGTTGCACGCGTGCTTCAGTAGTCAAGATTTCGTAATCAAAAAGACAACACCTGTCTCGTTTTGATCCGCAATGCTGGCGTGAAACCCCAGCGACCGCGTACCTGTGCACGTCGAATAGCGTGACCGCGATTCGCTGGTGATTGCGGACGACGGGTCGGTCGGTCGAGGTGAAGTGGTCGCCGGCGAGGGCGCCTAGCAGATTCACCTCGCTCTCAAAAACAAAGCCTGCGGAGGCATCGACCTGCATGCCGGCCACCAACATTGACTTCAACAAATCGCCGCTAGTGGAGCGGTCGCTCGCCATTCGTGCCGTACTCGTAGGATCACTTTTATTCGTGCGTCGCCGAATCGCGGCAATCGCCTAGGCATAGTAACCACAACGGAGATGATACGATGAAAAACCGTTTACACCAGTTATTCACCACACTCTCACTTTCGCTGTTGTTGTGCGCGTCAGCTTCAGCCAACATTCGCGATGATTACGAATTAACCGTCGCGACTGCCGTCAAAGCAACCCGCGGATGGGGGCTCTACGAAAACGAAGAGTTCGCGGGTGCGTTCAAAAGCGGACATTACACCGACCCAGACCCAACGACGAAGGTAAACGATTTCTGGTCGGACGGACTCATCGCGAAACTCGATCGCGACAACAACGGCCACTTTGAAACCATTTTCATCGTGGTTGATGACGAGCTGGTCTATGCGGGTTCGATTGGCCGCACGGGGCGCTTTGTTCATACGGCAAGGGTTTACAAGAACTACGTCGGCCAACCGGCCGCGTCATTCATCCGTGATTCCCTCACCGGTCGCCGGAAGAATTAATTGGTGGCGCCCTGCAAAACCAGCAGCAACACACTATCAACATGAGCCACCAGGAGTTTTGCTTTGCGGCGTTCAAGCCGTATACTATTCACTATCTCCGATTAGAGCAGAGGGTTGCAAAGACTCAGCGGTTGTAAGGAGCAACCATGCCACGCACCGAAGCACCACCGGCGCCGACTGAAACGCAGCCCGAAACGATCGTTCGACCGGCGACGCGCCGGCGTCGAAAGAGCAAAGCGAAGCGCCAGCCGCCGTACGCAGTCGTGCTTCACAATGACGACGTCAATGGAATGGACCATGTCGTCGGCGCTTTGCGCAAGGTGTTTAACTACGACCTCATCAAGGCAATCGGGCTCATGCTTCAGGCCCACCAGACCGGCCGAAGCATCGTTTGGACGGGCACGTTGGAGCTCGCCGAACTCAAGGCCGACCAGCTTCGCTCCTGCGGTCCGGACCCAAACAGGCGCGACCGCGGCGCGGGTCCGCTCGGCGTCAGCGTCGAGCCGCTGCCGAGTGAGTAAATCTAGGGGTGCCACAGCCAGTGGTCTGACAATCAGGCTAGTGGCGGGGCATTTCGTTGTCGGCGGCAGCTTGCGGCAACGCTGAAAAACCGAACAAAGCATCCGCTGCAAATGCTCGACCTGGGCGGCTGGCATTGCCGGTGACACTGGCATTAGCAGCAAAACGGCTTACGCCAAATCTTGCCTATTCCTAACGGGCGGGCAACGCTGCGGTTGCTCACGACGACGATTCAAAGCCCGGCCGTCCGCCGTGGGCTGAAAATTCCCTCCGCCAGGGATACAATGAATTTCGGCCCTCCAGCATCCCGTTCCCGTTCACGCGAGCACTCCGTGTTTCAACCACTTTTCCGCGACGGCGAGTTTCGGGCCGATAACTGGCTCGTTGTGATCGGCGTCGGTCTTCTGTTTTTTCTTCTGCAGCTCGCACTCACGCTGCGATTCAATTTCCGTCTGCGCCGCCAGCGGCGAATCCTGGCGAAGCTCACCGGCGACTTCGACGAAGGCGGCGATGGCCGAGGCGACGTCGACGAGCTGCATGAGAGCTACGGTTGGATCCATTGGGTCGTTGCCAACTTTCCTGCGCGATCCACCAATCCGCCAGCCAACTACTCTCGCGAGGATGTGCTCCAGGAGCTCGACACGCGCATCGCCAGCGATTCTGAGTACCTGCTACTGCAGCGCATGGGAATCATGGCGCCGTTGTTGGGCGTCGTGCTCACGGTCATCGGCTTCTATTTCTTGGAGATTAGCGAATCGCAGGAGCAATCCTTGCAGAGCATCCTGTTGGCCGTAACGCCGCTGGTGGCCGGCGTCGGCACCGGCGCGGTCCTGGCACTCGTTAACCAGGTCCTATTGCATGTGGCGGGCCGGCGCGTCGAAGCGCTGCGAATGGCCGCACGCGAATGGTTCGACGCCGCCGTCTGGCGGCACATTGGACTCGATACGCAGGCGGCCACTGTAAAGGCCGTGCGCGCCATCGAGCGATTGGCGACTTCGGTTACAGAAGCCTCAACGCGGCACGACGCCAGCTCAAATCGCCTGGTGCAAACGTCGGCGTCGATGAAAGACGCTGCGACGCAGTTCGGCCAGGTCGTGAAGTCGTTTGCCGGCGAGATTCGCGGCGTCCCCGAGTCGCTCATCGAAGTGCGTCGCTCGACTTCGGCCGCGGCCGCCTCACTGGACGAGCTGATCCAAATCGGCACGCGCGCCGTGGCGAATCTCGACGTGTCCGTCGCGGCGTTCCGAACCTCGCTCGATCGCGATTTCGCCACCGCCGCCCAGCTGCATTACAGGTCGAGCAAGATCCTGTCAGAATCGGTGCAGCACATCAGCGAGGCGTCGGAGCTGCTGAAGTCCGGCGCCGATGACATGAAACAAACTACACAGGCGGGCGCCACTTCATTTGAAAAACTCGACGATTCGATTCGGCAGCAAATAGTGCCCGCAAACCGCCGCTTTCAGGAGGCGGTGCAAGAGCTATCGGGCCAGGCGATCGCCGTCGGCAAGGTGGCCCGAGACCTATCGTCCCACGTCGAGGCGACGGCCTCGGAGCTCGACAAAACGGCCGGGCGCCTCGTGCCCTCGTTCAATTCGTTCTGCGATGCGGTCGACCAGCAGTTGAGGCCGGCGGTGGTCCGACAGGGTAAGCAAGTGGAGTCCATCAGCCAGTCGATCGAGCGGCTTCGCGAGGTCGCCGAAAGCATTTCGGAAGGCATGGTCGCCCTGCGCGCAATGCTGGAAGAGTTTTCGTCGGCCGTGAGCAGAACGGGCTTGCTGCATGAAACCCTCGCCGGCACTTCTCGGGAATTGGCGGAAGCGGGAAAACACCTGCGACGCTCAATCGAAGGCGACATGGCCCCCTCCCAGCGCACCATGCGCGACTCGGCAACGACGTTCGCCAACGCAGCGGCACAGTTGTCCGATTTCGCACAAGACGGCTTGGTGCCGGCCACCCGCGAATTGGTGACGCTTCACGAAACGCTGCGCGGTCTAGATGAAGTCGTAGCATCGATACGTAGCTTCAGCCACGCGCGGGCGGACATCGATCGGCTGAACGCCACGCTGGCCCGTTCGGCCGAGATCAGCGACGCTCTCGCGGCGCTGCCGGATCAGTTACGCGAAATTCTGGATCAAAGAACGAATCATTCGCCAAGCCTGTCGAATCTTCCCGGCAGAGTTCGAACTTGGCTGACGCGCAGGCCAAAGTGATACACAGCCGGACCATATTGATCCGGAATGGTTCGGGCCAAAATGGCCCAGCTTTGTGGAATTCGGGGGTTCACCATGCAACTTGAAAAGGCCACATCCCGATCGAGTGAGGCGGCTCTCGCGGGTTGGATCTCCAGCAACGACGTTACGCTCTTCACCACCGTGCTCGTGGTGATGATTGCCATCTTTCTGCACGCCCGGCTCAGCAAAGGAGCCCGCGAAAACGTGCAAATGAGCCAGGAGAAAGAGAGCCTTGCCGCGCAGCTTGCCTCGACGGTCAGCGAGCTCGACTCAAACAGCGACCTCTTGGATAGAACCAAAGCCGCTCTCAGCTTAACGCAGGAAGAGCGCGACCAACTCCGAAAACAGCTCGTTGAGAAACTCGATGAGCTTACACGGTTGACGGCGAGGCTGGACGCGCTTGTTCAGGCGAAGGGCGAACTTGAGTCCGAGCATCAATCGTTGATCGCGACCGCCCAATCTCTGGCCGATGAAAAGGCCGCGCTCACCGCCGAGCGCGCCTCGCTCGCCGAAGCTCGCAACACACTAAAGACAAGCAACATGAGTCTTCGCGACCGGCTGGAATCGCTCACGAGTCAGTTGGCGGCCAAGGTTGATGCCTTGCAACAACTCGAGCAGCAACGCGACCGGCTCAAGAAGCAGGCGGACGAATTAGGCGCGATCATTGCGGGCCTCGAGCAAAAGCTGCGAGACCTGAACATCGATTTGGCGGCAACGCAAGAACGCGCCGCCGAGTCGGAAACTAAGATCGGCGCACTCGAATCGCAGCTTGCGGCCGGCGACAAGAAAGCGGAAGAGTACCTGGCGCAACTGAGGCGAGCGACCGAGCTATTCAAAGGCTTGCAAGCCGAAAAAAAGCAGTTGCAACATTCTCTCACCGAGGCCGAGCGGCGGCGCCAAGCGCAGTTGTTGGATGAGGCCCGCAACAACCGCGAGCTGGTCGGCCTCACCGGCAAGCTCGAGCGCGTGGCGATCTTGTTCGACGCCTCCGGCAGCATGCGCCGCGCGGCCGGGCGCGGTATCGGCGACCGCTGGGACGAAGCCCAGGCCATCGCCGCCACCTGGCTGCAGCATCTCAACGTGCAGCATTGTGTGCTGATCGTGTTTTCAAACCAGGTCCGCACTTTTCCCAACGACGGTACGCTTGCCGATGTCCGCGGTGAGGCGGGAAAGGCCCGACGCGACGCGCTGCTCCAGCATTTGAAAACCGTCACGCCGAACGGCTGGACCAACACCCACGACGCCCTGCGCAAAGCCTACGAGTACGACGTCGACACGATTCTGTTGTTCACCGACGGCGCACCCAGCAAGGCGACCTCTGGCGCGTTCGACCCAGTAATCGCCCAGCAAATCTACGACCTTTGCCGCCAGCACAGCAACATCCCCGTCCATACGATTGGCCTGGGGAACTACTTCGACGAAAACGCCTCGACCTTTTTGCAGACCGTCGCCAAGCTCACGGGCGGGACATTCCGTGGGTGGTAGCCGACTTTTGGGGCGCCGTGGGTTGCCGAGGCAAAGCGAAGCGTCGCCCCCGTTCGTCAATAGAATTGCTGGGGCGTTGCCCGAGCCACCGACGATGTCGATTGAAATTCGTTTTGCACAGCCGGACGATGCTGCCGGCATCGTCGCCATCTACGGCCCGTATTGCGACGGCTCGGGCGTATCGTTTGAACTCGAAGCGCCGACAGTCGACCAGATGCGCGAGCGAATCGAGCGCACCACGAAGCAATACCCGTGGCTTGTGTGCGAGATCGACGGCGAAGTCGCTGGTTATGTGTACGCGTGCCAGCATCGCGAGCGGGCCGCGTATCGCTGGGCCGTGGACGTGGCCGTTTATATTGCGCCCCAGCACCAGCGGCGCGGCATCGGCCAGGCGCTGTACTCGGTTCTGTTCCAGATTCTACGTGCGCAAGGTTATTTTAAGGCGTATGCAGGCGTCACTCTGCCGAACGCCGGCAGCGTCGGTCTGCACGAAGCGGTCGGATTCAAGCCGCTGGCCGTATACCGCGGCGTTGGCCACAAGTTCGGAAAGTGGCTCGACGTTGGCTGGTGGGAACTTGATCTGCGGGCGCAAACAGAAAAACCCGCGGAGCCGATTCCGTTCGGCTCTTTGACGCCGAGCGATACGCTGAAACACTCGATGCTCGCCGCCGAAAAGCTCGTTAAGCCACCTCGCGAATGACAATAGACCCACGATGGGCGACTAGTCCCATGTAAAACCTGTATATAATGACGAAACGGCTTCGCCCGTGAGCCGCCGCGTTGTGTTGACTCTCATTTTTCTCCTCATCATTGGGTGAAGTCACATGCCCAAGAGCCGTCCCACCAACGCCGAACTTATTGAAGAAAACAAACACCTTCGTGCCCAAGTTGCCCAACTCGAGGACCGGCTCGACCACCTCTTCGAGCACGGCACTGCGGCCAAGGCCCAGCAAAGTGAAGCCCTGCATCGCGATGTCATGGGCGTCGTTGCCGACGTTGTCTTGATCGGCGACGATGCTGGCCGCCTAGCTTACGTCTCGCCGAACGCCCATTTCATCTTCGGTCACGCACCGCACGACATCTTGAAGCAGGGTCGAATCGGTTTCCTCTTGCCCGCCGAGCTGTTCGATCCGGATCTTTTGGAACAACGCGGTGAGATCGCAAACATCGAATGCCAGATTCGCGATGCGATTGGCCGCGCGCGTAGCCTGCTCGTCACGGTGCGCAAAATCGACCGTCACGGCGGAACGGTGATGTACGTTTGCCGCGACGTGACCGAGCGAATGAAAATCGAGCTCGATTACGAGCTGCTCTCGCTCACTTTGGAACGGCACGTCGAAGAACGTACCAAGGAACTCCGTGAAAGCCACGACCGCTACAGACGCCTCGTCGAAGGATTGCGCGACGAATATCTGTTCTACGCGACCACCCCCGATGGAACCATGACCTATGTCACGCCATCGGTGTACAACCTGCTTGGCTACACGCCGGACGAGGTCATCGGCCGCAACTGGCGGGAATTTGTCGATACCAACGGACCCAACCTCCCGGAGCTCGAAAGGCTCGATCGGCTGCGTTTGGCGGGAATGCCCACGCCCTTGTACTGTGCCGAGGTGCGGCATGCCGAGGGCCACACAGTGATGCTTGAAACGCGAGATGTTCCGCTGCGAGATGCCAGTGGCCGAATTATCGCCAACGAGGGAATCTGCAAGGACGTCACGCGACGGCACCGCGCCGAGGAAGCCCTGCGCCGCGCCCACGAAGAGCTGGAACAGCGCGTGCTGGAGCGCACCGCTGAGCTAAAAGCCATGAATGACCGGCTGCGTGACAGCGAGCACCGCTATCGCTCTGTCGTCGAGGACCAGTTGGAATATATCGTCCGCTGGCGCGGCGACGGCGTGCGAACCTTCGTCAACGAATCGTATTGCCAGTCCCGCCTCGCCTCACGCGAAGAGCTGATCGGAACCAGTTTCATGCCGGCCATCGTCGAGGAGGACTGCGAAGCTCTCAAGCGTAAACTGGCGGCGGTCTCACCGGACAATCCAGTCGTCATCGACGAGCATCGAGTCATCTTACGCGACGGATCTATGAGCTGGGAACGCTGGACAAACCGGGCCCTTTTCGACGTACAAGGCCGACTTATCGAATTTCAGTCGGTCGGCAACGACGTCACCGAACGCCGCAAACTTGAGAAGCAGGCCGAGGACCGGGTGCTCGCGGCCGCCCGGCTCCGCGCTCTCAGCGACCGCGAGCGCGACGTAATGCGACTGGTCGTGGCCGGCGACGCGAACAAAGTAATCGCCCGCAAGCTCGACCTCAGCATCAAGACCATCGAAAAGCATCGCAGCAGTCTCATGAAGAAGCTGCACATTCGCAGCGTGCCGGAGCTCGTGCGATTGGCTTTGCTGGTTGAGACCTCCGATGCGACGTGATTGAGGGCGCAGCTCCTATTTTTGCGCGCGCTCCCTTGCAAGTGCACAAAAACATGTTTCGCGTCGATTGGCTGCAGCATTCGTTGAAGGTGTGGGCTCGGTAGGGTTTTCACCTGCGCCGCGGGGCGCAACACAGGGGTTCCCCGCGTTTGGCGTCAAAGCTTTGCCGCACACTCTGTCGTAGCTGTACATCTTTTTATTAGCGGCAGACAATTGCGGCGACTTCTTGGGGAGCTTTCCATGCCAGTACTCGAATGCTCGTGTGGAATGGTCATGTCAACGACGGCTCGCGATTCCCGCCAGCGCTGCATGCGCTGCGGCAGCATCACGCTTCGCGACCTCAATAGCAGCACGCTGTTGTTGCCGGCGATATGGCATTCTATGAATTGGCCGGCGACGAACCTGGCCGTTCAGCCTGCGACCAGAAGTTACGAAGTCTGGACAACGGAATTGATTGAAGAAGGTTCGCACATTTGAAGTAACGGCGGGTGAGTGGCGAGCGGTTTGCGCCGAGGCCCATTCCCCGCGTCGGGTCAGCGTCATAGAATTGCACATGGGCCAGACGCCGATGTTCTTCTAAGTCGGCGACTGTACGACGGCTGGTAGAGAGGCGGGCAACCTTCTCTGCCCTTTGACGGGCCGACGCTAACACGTGGGTCCTTAGGTCGGAATGGCTATGGAGCGAGCGGATCGGGAAGGGCACTGCTGTGCGGGGTCACAAGCCCCGGCTAATGTTCCAGGTGCGCCTGGCGCGCGCAAGTTGCAGAAACTCGGCGCGGCACGAAGGCGCCAAGGGCTTTCGGTGCGCTGTGTCGCCCAGCGTCTCGGTCGGTCAGTCAGTGAAGTTCGTGCTCAGGAAGAGGAAAGCGCCGACATTTTCCTCTCGGAGTTGTATCGCTGGCAGGCTGCACTTGAAGTGCCGATCGACGAGCTGCTTCACGAACCTCAAGACACGCTTTCGCCACGCGTGCTCACCCGAGCGCGCTTACTGCGCATCATGAAAACGGCCATGGCGATTCGCCGCCAGGCGCGTTCCGAAGCCGAGCGCCGCTTGGCCCGCCAGCTGGTCGAGCAATTGCTCGAGATCATGCCGGAGCTGAAGGAGGTAGCCGGCTGGCCGGCGGTGGGCCACCGCCGCAGCGCCAACGAGCTTGGCCGCATCGGCGAGAACCCGATTTCCGACGACTGGCTCCACGAAGCTAGTTGAGCAGCCGGTGGGGCAGGCATTCTTGCCTGCCTTCATTTGGCAGACAGGAATGTCTGACCCACGTTTTGACACCGCTACTACTCCTCCGACTCTTCGCTCGGAAACGGCACTGGGTCTCCGCGCAGCTGACAGATGGCGTTGTGTGCCGCACGCTGCTCCGATTCTTTCTTGCTGCGGCCCCACGCAGGCGCAAAACGCCGCTTTCCGATTTGCGCCGTCATCTTGAAGCACTTGCTGTGGTCGGGCCCTTTTTCGTCGAGCAGGTGATAGGTGGGCGTGACGCCCTGCTCGCGCTGCGCGAACTGTTGCAGCAGCGACTTGTAGTTGCCACCCGAGTCGCCTGAGGCGGCGCACTCGATCTCCGGGCCGAAGTAAGTGAGCACGAATTCGCGAGCGGGCTCCATCCCGCCGTCCAAATACATCGCGGCGATGAGCGATTCCAACACGTCCGACAACACGGACGGCGGCACCGCCGGATGCGTCGTCATGCCTTTGCCAAGCACGAGGAACTCGCGCAGGCCGAGTGCCTGACTGATCTTGGCGCACGTTAGCCGGCTCACCACCACGGACTTCAGCTTCGTGAGGTCCCCTTCCAGCTGCTCTGGAAATTGCTGAAACAGCTGTTCGCACACGACCAGGCCCAGGATCGCATCGCCTAGAAACTCCAGCCGCTCGTTCGACGACAGCCGGTGATCAGCCCCGGACGCGTGGGTCAACGCCGCGTCGAGTAGCTGCGGATCGCGAAATCGATACCCGATCCGCTGTTGACATCGTTCCAGCCGCAAGGCATCGTTGGGACCAGCATCCGATGTGGGCGACTGAACCATGGACATACTCAGTATTGTCGGCGGCCGGCCGTCTCGACAGAATGCCCATGGCAATTGGAATAAGCGAATAGTTGCACCGCGCCGAAAAACGCCATGGTCAAACTGAATTTGCAATGAGGCAACGGGAAGAGAGGCGGTTGCCGTTAGGCTACTGGCAGGCTAAATGCCTGTCAATCCAAGCCACTTTACATAGCACACCAGCCCGAAGCGCAAGCGAGGGACGAATCAGTCCGAAAATCCCTCGCTTGCGCTTCCGGCTATTGAATCGGCACGCCTTCGAATGAACGCAAACTTGCGCGAGATGCCAGCGGAGTCACGCGGATGATCAACACGTTGTATCTGCCTGAGCTGCGTGAAATGCTCGAGCTCAACGATGTGGACGGCCTGCGCGAATTCTGCACGGCTCTGCATCCGGCGCGCACCGCGGAATTCATGGAGGGTCTCACGGCTGCCGAATCATGGTCCGTGTTGCAGGCCGCCGATCCGCCCACGCGCGTGGAAATCTTTGGCTACCTGGATCGCCAAAAACAGATTGAAATCATCGAAACGTGCGACTCAGAAAGCGTCAGCACGCTCGTGGCCGACATGCCGGCCGACGACCGCGTCGACCTGCTCAACGCCGTTGACCCAGAGGTCTCTCAAACGCTGACCGCGCTCGTGCCTGTCGACAAGCGTCGCGACATTCTGCGCCTGCAGGCCTATCCCGAAGGCACCGCCGGCGCGGTGATGACCACCGAAGTCGCCCGGCTGCCCGAATCGCTCACGGTGCGCGCCGCGCTCGAAGAACTGAGCCGCATCGCGGAAAACCTGGAGACGATTTATTACATCTACATCGTCGACAACGAAAACCATTTGCGCGGCGCCATATCGGCCAGACAGCTGGTGACGCATCTCAATCGCCCCAACATGCCGATCACCGACCTCATGGAGCGAAACCTTGTCACGGTCGAGGCTTCCGACGATCAAGAAGCGGTCGCGGCCAAGGTCGCCGATTACGACTTTCTTGCGATTCCCGTCGTCGACCACGAACAGCACCTCGTCGGCATCATCACGCACGATGACGTGATCGACGTTTTGCAGAAAGAAGCCACCGAGGATGCCTACCTAGCCGGCGCCGTGGGCCGGCTCGAGGAAGGCTACCTTACTCTTCCCTGGCTCGAATTCACGTGGCATCGCGCACAATGGCTCGCGATTTTGTTTGTCGGCGCAATGGGTACAATTCTCGCGCTGCGCACTTACCACAACGCGATCGAGCAGGTTGCCTGGCTCGTCTTCTTTTTGCCTCTTCTGGTGGCATGCGGTGGCAATTCGGGGAGTCAGTCCTCCACGCTTATCATTCGAGCACTTGCCACGGGCGAAGTATCGCCTTCGTTATGGTGGACTGTTGTCTGGCGTGAACTTCGTACGGGACTGTCTTTGGGAGTTTTCCTGGGGTCAATCGCCTATGTGATCGCCAGCGTCATGGTCTCGCCGGTGGACGCACTGGTAATCCCGATAACCTTGATACTCGTGGTCACTTGCAGCACGCTCACAGGTTCGCTGCTGCCACTGCTTTTCGCGCGACTGGGATGGGATCCCGCACTGATGAGCACACCCTTTGTCACTGTGATCATCGATATCCTGGGGATTGTGATCTACATGAACGTGGCGATCCTGATGCTCAAGGAATTATCGTGAAATGGTCCCGGAGTCGTGGGGCAGCTGCTCGCACCCGCCATTGGTTATTGCAAGAATATCCCGCGGAGCCAGCTCCGCGGCGAAATCTCCAGTTCCCCGACTCCAAGCTCTCTGCTGCCTGCCCCTCGCTCCGTCACACATCCAACAACGGGTGTCCCACGTACATCTGCAACACCTGGCTCTGCACCTTGATCGCGCGAATAAGGATCCAGATCTGGTCCCGCGTAAACGATTCAGGATCCGACGCGGCCAGGTCCTCCAGCTCCTGCGTCATCGCGGCATGCTGATCGGTGGCCACCTGCAACTGCAGACCGGTGCGTTTCCAAGCATCGTGCAGCTCGTGTGGCTGCCGCAACGACTCCAGGTCCTCAACCGAGTTCGTGAGCAGCAGGCATAGCCGCGCCACATCTTGGGCCGCGGCTTTCGGTTGCAACCGTTCGATCTGTTGTGCCAGCTCGGCGCAGGTCATTGACTGTTGCGACTTTTGGTTCAGCGTATTAGCCATTCGCGTTTCGACATTGAGTGCGGTTACAAAACTTGATTTATGACTCGTCAATTATTTTCCCGCGGGGCGACGCGGCCGAGTACATATTCACCCGGCCACTTGCATCAACGAAAAGACGGTAATGTCAAAGATGTGTAAGAGGCCCCGCCGGCGGTCAATTCCGCCCGGTCGGCTCAAGCTGCCTCCGAATTGTAGCTTGCGGCTAAATGCCGCCGGACGCCTGAAATTCGGCACGATCGTCGCATGCAAAAGCTGGCCTTTCGGCCCTAAACACGGCATAATCAATATGGCCCGACTGAATGAAACACCTGTGGAACGGTTTCTCATTGACACGCTAACGAGTCGCGAGATGTAGCCATGTTCGTCTGTCCAGAGTGCGCCAGCAGCGTTGATACCGCTTACTCGAAACGATCTCACCCTACCTGCCCGCATTGTGGAGCGGATGTCGGACGCGCCAATGATGGTTCTTGGATCGACGTTGCCCGCGTCGCCAACCTGGCCGAGGCCGGATTCTTGACCGATGAGCTCATCGGCATGGATATCGACGCTCAAATCTTTCAGTTAGAGGAATTCAGCGCGCTTACGGATCGCTGGTCGACGGTCTATTTAATCCGTGTGCCGTTGCATTTGGGACACGAGGCCGCCGCACAAATCCGCCAGCACATGGCCGAGGAGGCGGCCGAAACGGAGAGCGGCGCGATCGGATTTCGCCTCTCGGCCGACGTCGAGTCCATGGATCCTCTGTTCTGGCGACCGGTGGCGCTCGTGGTGTTGGCCGGCGTCGCCAGCTTCCTTCTCGGCCAGCGGTTCTCGGATCAGCATGTCGATCGCGGGCCAACCCGCGGCAACCTCTCAACGGCCCTTGGCGCAATCGGCCGGCCTCTGCAGACCGAACCTGTCGCCGGCCAGCCATGTCATCGATTGTCGTTTGACCGACGCAAGCAAATCTGGTATCTGGATACCGATCGTGACAGTGACGGGCTGTTCGAGGTCCGCCAGCA
>DASXWB010000847.1:0-1791 GCA_036503915.1 Lacipirellulaceae bacterium
GCGCGTGATTCGTTGATTGATAGCAATCAGTACGCTTCGATCAGATACGTCGTGATCCGAATATCGAGCTGCTGGAACCTCGCTTTTAGCCGGTCCTTCAGATCACGAAAGAACTGCTGATTCTCTTGGGTATCGGCGACGTCGACGAAGATGCGAATCAGTTCGTCGCGGTACGATTGCCCGGCATGTTCCCAGATGCCACGGATAATCTGCGTTTCCGACGACACCGCGCCGAACTGCTGTCGGAGTTCGAGAATTGTCTCGCCGAACAGATCTTCGGGGACCGGTTGACCGTCAGTGAACCGCTGAGGCAGGAGAATCTTGAAGCGTCGTTGCAAGTTGCTCCTATTTGGCGGGACCTGCTACGAAGAAGGAGATGCCTTCACCGGCCAGGCAGCCCAAGGCTTGCTCTGGAACCATCGTGTCGCCGTTTGCCCAGGAGCCTGAAACAAAATTAACAGCTGAGGAACCGGTAACAGATCACGGAGCAAGCAACCAGCATGAGTGCCTCATGGGTGCACGGATGCTTTTCCTCGCGCATTTTCAGTTTTCGAAACTGGTGCAGCCAGGACAGCGTTCGTTCGACATACCAGCGCGTCTTGCCCAAGCCGCTGCCGTGGGCCGTGCGACGCTTGGCCAGGATCGGCTTTATCCCCTTTTTTTGATCGCCTTGCGATGGGGTTCGGAATCATAGGCACGATCTCCTTGAACGTGATCGGGCCGACAACGCGGAGCACCGCGCTTTCCTTTGACGCGCGGGATCTTGTCGAGCAGAGGGAGCAACTGCGTGACATCGTGGCGGTTTGCTTCGGTAAGAATGATGGCCAGAGGGATTCCGTTGGCATCGGTGAGCACATGGTGCTTGCTTCCCAGTTTGCGCCGATCCGTGGGATTTGGGCCGGTTTTGGCGCCTCCGCACGGAGCACGCACCGAGGCGCTATCGACCAAGGCGCGATACCAGTCGATCTTGTGGGTTGCCTGGAGTTCGGCCAACAGACTTTCGAAGATGTTCTGCCAGACGCCAGCTTTCTGCCATTGCCGAAGATGGCGCCGGCAGGTTTGTCCACAAGGAAAATCGCTGGTTGCCGGAAGCCAGCGCCAGGGAATGCCGGTGCGGAGCACGAAGAGGATCCCCGCAAGTACACGGCGTGGCTCTGTCGGCTTTCGTCCCGCGAACTGCACATGCCGGTATTCCTTCGGCTTGGGGATCCACGGTTCCAAGCGTCTCCAGAGGTCGTCAGGCAAAACGGGACTGGCCATGGGAAACCTCGCTCGTGGTTTCTCAGAAAAGCCAGCTGACGGCATGCCAAAGAGTTTCGGAAACGGTTAATTTTGTTTCAGACTCTTAGTACCGGAAGATCATGTCCATGGTGAGGCGGAAGTCGTCCATGTGCCGGTAGCCGCCCAGGATGCTGAACTCGGCGGCGAGGCCGAACTGGATCGCTTCGCTCAATTTGTAGCGGCCGCCGAAGGCCAGGGTGAGGTCGTCCTTGCCGGCGACGCCGTCGGAGCCGAAGTTGAACAGGTTGTTGCCTTCGAAGCCGAAGTTGCGGGCGTCGCCGTTGAAGGTGTAGCGCGTCCAGTTCAGCTCGACGAGCGGATAGAACTTGCCCAGGTTGCCGATGTTGTAATCAAGGTGGGCCGAGAGGTAGAAGAAGTCGGTGCGGTCGGAGTCCACCGCGAACGAGTAGCCGGTCGTGTTCATGAAGTTGAACGCGCCATACTGGGTGCGCCAGAAGTTCTGGGCGATCGAGAAGTACGGCGACAGCGACAGGTCGCCGGTGTCTTGCA
>DASXWB010000848.1:0-2252 GCA_036503915.1 Lacipirellulaceae bacterium
GAACTGGATCAAGTACGAGGCGTTCGCGATCGATCCGAAGAATCCTGATCCCGGGCAAGTGACGGCGCGGCGGTTGAATCGCGTCGAGTATCGCAACACGATCCGCGACTTGATGGGCGTCGATTACAACACGACGGAAAACTTTCCCGCTGACGACACCGGCTACGGCTTCGACAACATCGGCGACGTGCTGAGCGTCTCGCCGCTCTTGATGGAGAAGTATCTCAAGGCGGCCGAGGAAATCACGAAGCAGGCGGTGCCCAGCGAGCCGCACGTCGTGGCGGAACGGCGCATCGAGGGGTCTCGCTTTCGTGGCGATGATGGCGAAGCCAACGGCGATGTGCGCGGGGACCGGATGAGCTACTACAAAGCTGCTACCGTCGCCACTAGGTTCAATGCCCGGCAACCCGGTCAGTATCGGCTGCACGTAGTGATTGAATTGGACGGTGAGTTCGAGTTCGATCCCGGCCGCTGCCGTGTCACCTTCACGGCCGACGGCAAGAAACTGGGCGAAGAAGAATACGGATGGTCCAACGGCGAAACGCAGGATTATGAATTTGAAGTCGACTGGGAGCGTGGGCGGCGGCGGCTCGAATTCAAACTGGAGCCACTCGTGGCCGAGTCGGAGCGCATCAATTCGATGGAGTATCGGATCCGGTCGGTAACCGTGCGAGGGCCGTTCGACGAGAAATACCGGATCGAGAACAAGAACTACACGCGATTCTTCCCAATAGGCGCGCCGCCGGCGGATGCGGATGAGCGCGAGGCTTACGCGCGCGAGGTGCTGGGCGCGTTTGCCCGGCGGGCCTATCGCCGGCCGGCTGATGATGACACAGTCACCAAATTGGTAACGATTGCGAAGACCATCTATTCCGCGCCGAACGAGACATTCGAAAGCGGGATTTCTCGGGCGATGGTCGCGGTGCTGGCCTCGCCACGTTTTCTGTTTCGCACCGAAGGCGTTGCAGACGCGGCCGACGACGAGCAGTATCCATTGATCGATGAGTATGCGCTCGCCTCGAGGCTGTCGTACTTCTTGTGGTCGTCGATGCCGGACGATGAGCTGGTCCAGTTGGCCGAGAAGGGCGAGCTACGCAAGAACCTTCCAGCACAAATCGAGCGGATGCTAAAAGACAGGCGCTCGCAAGAGCTGGTGGAGAATTTCGCCGGCCAGTGGCTGCGGGCTCGCGATGTCGAGCACGCCGAGATCGACGCGCTGTCGGCGATGGGCCTCGATGAGGAATGGGACGAGCTGCGGCGCGAGTTTCGTCGTTTTCGCGACCGCCGGGGACGCGGGCGCCGGCGCGACCGTGACCGCGAACGCGAAGAGGGCGAATCGGATGACGACGAGCTATCGGATGAAGAGCGCGCTAAACGTGCTGAGGCTCGCCGAAAGGAGGAGGAAGCGCGAGACAGAGTTCGCGCCCAGTTCCGCCGGCTTAGTGAGATACGCGATTCGTTCTCCTACGAGCTGCGGCAAACGATGCGGCGCGAGACGGAAGCGTACTTTGCACATATCGTGCGCGACGACCGCAGTTTGCTCGAGATGCTGGATAGCAATTACACGTTCCTCAATGAGCGGCTGGCGAAGCATTACGGCATCGAGGGCGTCGAGGGCGACGAGATGCGCCGCGTCGAGCTGCCGGAGGGCAGTCCGCGGGGCGGGCTGTTGACGCAAGGAACATTGCTGGTCGTGACGTCGAACCCGACACGAACCTCGCCGGTGAAGCGCGGGCTGTACATTCTGGACAACATTCTGGGCACGCCGCCTCCGCCCCCGCCGCCGAATATCCCGACGCTTGAGTCGGCGGCCGACGCCGTGACAGACCACGAGCCGACGGTCCGGGAGTTGCAGGAAATCCACCGCCGCGACCCGCTTTGCCACTCGTGCCACGCCCGCATGGACCCCTTGGGGCTGGCTTTGGAGAACTTTAACGCACTGGGCATGTGGCGGGAAAAAGAACAAGAGCGGCCGATCGACGCCTCGGGAACTCTCCTGACGGGCGAAGATTTCGCTGGAATCCGTGAGTTAAAGACGATATTAAAGGAAAAGCACCACCGCGACTTTTACCGATGCGTCACCGAAAAGCTGCTTACCTACGCGCTGGGCCGGGGTTTGGAGTATTATGACGAGCACACGGTCGATCAGATCGTTCAGCGGCTGGACGAGAGTGGTGGGAAGTTTTCGACGTTGGTGACCGGAATCATCGAGTCGGCGCCGTTTCAGCGACAGCGGCAAGCGGATAAAGTAG
>DASXWB010000849.1:0-4585 GCA_036503915.1 Lacipirellulaceae bacterium
ATTCCTCCTCAATCTTCACCTCGCGAACGTCGATCTCGATCTCGCTGGCAGCCACCTCAGCGGCAAGATCGGCACGCCGCTCCACCAGCGCCTGGCAGGCCTTGGCGATCATCTCCTCTACGCGCGAGGACTGGTCCAGTATCTCGCGCTCCAGCGCTTCGAGGTCTCGCTCTAAATGTTTTGACATGTGTGCGGAGTGAGTAGGTGAGTAAGTGAGTACGTGAGTAAGTGTTCCATCGCCTCGGCACCTACTCACGTACTCACCCACTCACCTACTCACTGATCCTCCTAACCAAATCTTCCAGTAATGTAATCTTCCGTCTGCTTAATGCTCGGGTTGGTAAACAGCTCATTGGTCGATCCGACTTCGATCAGTTCGCCCTGATAAAAGAACGCGGTCTGGTCTGAAACGCGGGCCGCCTGCTGCATGTTATGCGTCACAATCACGATCGTGTATTTGTCGCGCAGCTCGAAGATAAGATCCTCGATGCGCGAGGTCGACGCCGGGTCCAGCGCGGATGCCGGCTCATCCATCAAAACCACGTCCGGGTTGGTGGCCAGCGCCCGGGCGATGCACAGCCGCTGCTGCTGCCCGCCCGAAAGCTGCAGTGCCGATTCGTTCAGCCGGTCTTTCACTTCGTCCCACAATGCGGCCCGGATGAGAGATTTTTCCACAATTTCGTAAAGCACGGCCTTGCCGCGCACGCCGGCCACGCGTGGCCCGTAAGCCACATTCTCGAAAACAGACTTCGGAAACGGGTTCGACTTCTGAAACACCATGCCGACTCGCTTGCGCAGCTCGACCACATCAACCTTCGGCCCGAGAATATCGCGGCCCTCGAGCAAGATTTCTCCTTCGATCCGCGTGTCCTCGATCAAGTCGTTCATACGGTTGAGACACCGCAGGAAAGTCGATTTTCCGCATCCGGAGGGCCCAATGAGCGCCGTTACGCAGTGCCGTGGAATCAGCAGCGAGACGTCGGAAAGTGCCTGTTTGTCGCCGTAAAAGAAATTAAGATGGTCGACCGAAATCTTGGGCGATCCGCCGGCCAGGTCGTCGGCCGTGCGCATCGGTCGCTCGCGGGAGATGGATAGTGGCCGAACTGCCATAAGCGGTCGTTTGATCGTTGTCTCTTGCATACCTTGGCACTCTTTGGCTCGCGAAGCAAGGCCTGCGGCTTTAGCCACCATCGACTAGTACGGCTTACCAATGTATTCCGCGACGCGACCGATACCGCAGCACGAGGGCGGCCGCGTTCATCGTGATCGTCATCGCAATCAGCACAAGTCCGGTCGCGGCGGCGTTTACGTGAAAGTCCGGCGTCGGTCGCGAGATCCAGTTAAACATTTGGATTGGCAGCACCGTAAACGGCGAGTCGAGCCACTCGAAGTTTACAAATGGCGGATCGGCCTGCACCGGCGCCGGTGGCAGGAAGGCGATGAACGTCAGCGCGCCGATCGTGATTAACGGCGCCGTCTCGCCGATCGCCCGCGACATTGCGATGATCGAGCCCGTCGCGATGCCGCCAATGGAATACGGTATCAAGTGGTGGCGGATGACTTGCAATTTGGTCGACCCCAATGCGTAGGCCGCCTCGCGAATCCCCGTTGGGATCGCGCGCAGTGCCTCGCGCGTGGCCACGATGACAATCGGCAGGATGAGAAACGCCAGCGTCAGCCCTCCGGCCAGAATGCTCTCTCCCAATCCAGCATAATACACCAGCAAACCAAGTGCCATCAAACCGTAGATAATCGAAGGCACGCCCGCCAAATTGGCGATGTTGATTTCGATGAGCGTGGTGAGCCAGTTCTTCCGCGCGTACTCTTCCAAGTACACGGCAGCCGCCACTCCGAGCGGCACCGCCGCCAGCAGCGTCACGATCATGATCAACACCGAGCCGACGATCGCGGAAAGAATGCCCGCCCGCCCCGCAAATCGCGACGGGTACGACGTCAGGAACTGCCAATTGATTCGGCCCAAGCCGTCGATCGCCAAGTCCACGAGCAGAACGCCGAGCGTCACAATGCCGACGAGCGTCGCCAACAGGCCGACGACGTTGAACACCTGATCCTGCCAGCTGCGATAGCCGGCGCGACCTTTAAACGCCATATCAGTACACCTCGCGGAATCGCCGCCGCAGCAAGTGGCCGACCAGGTTGAACAAAAGCGTCATGAAGAACAGTACGAGCCCGGCTGCGAAAATCGATTGGTAGCCAATGCTGCCGTGCGGCAAGTCGCCCAGGCTCACCTGCACGATAAAGGCGGTGATCGTGGCGGCCGGCTCGCGCGGATCGAACGTGAAATTCGGCTGCATGCCGGCGGCGATCGCCACGATCATCGTCTCGCCGATTGCCCGCGAAATGCCCAGAATGTACGCCGCCCCGATGCCCGAGATCGCCGCCGGAAACACCACGCGAAACGCCGTCTGCACCTGGTTCGCTCCCAGCGCATACGATCCCTCGCGCAAGAGCGTGGGCACTGCTCGCATCGCATCTTCGCTCAGCGAGCTCACGTATGGGATGATCATCACCCCCATCACGATTCCCGCGCTGAGCATGTTGAACGTCGGCAAATCCGGGATGATTCTCTGCAGCAGCGGCGCCACGAACAATAGCGCAAAGTATCCGTACACCACGGTCGGCACGGCGGAAAGCAGCTCCAGCACCGGCTTGACGATCTCGCGCAACAGCGGCGGCGCGAACTCACTCAAATACACGGCCACGATCGTGCCAATTGGCAACGCCACGGCCAGCGCGACCGCGGTCGTCACCACAGTTCCGGCCACGAGCGGCAATATTCCGTAGCGTGCATTGGCGAACAGCGGCGTCCACATCGTCCCCGTTAAAAACTCCGTCAAGGATACGTGCGCGAAGAATGTCAACGACTCGTAAAACAGGATCGCAACGATCCCACACGTTATCGCCACGGAACAAAGCGCCGAAAGAAACAAGAGCAGCTCCGTCAATCGCTCAAAGCCGCTGCGCAGCAGCCGGCGGCGAGCGTCGGCTGTCCAGATACCCGGCTTCGCCTGTGCAGTTTCCGCAGAACTCACGCGTCGAATCTCGTTTCGTTAACCTGCAACTTCAGCTTACAGAAATTTCACGCAAAGGCCCGAAGGGACATTTGAACCAGGAAGGACACTAAGGGGAAAAAGCGTGCTTTGTGGTCTTTGTGAATTTTGTGGTTCCATAAAAGCCACTTTGCGCCTTAGCGCCATTGCGTGAGACTTTCTTCCGTCGTCGACGTGCCCCATCGCGTTACTGCTTCGGCTCACGCTTAAGCAGTTCCTCGATGGGCAAGCCGACTTCCGGCTTGCCGCCGAAGCCGCTGCCCGTTTGGCGTTTGCCGAAGCGCTCCAGCGCCATTTCGTACGCCTGTGCCGGCAGCGGAACGTATTTCACTTCCTTCGCCAGCTCCGGGCCGCTCGTCAGATAAAACTCGACGAACTTCTCGACGGCCGGGCGCTCCGCCGACTTCTTACTGACATAAATGAACAGCGGCCGCGATAGCGGATTGTAGGTGCCCTTAAGAACCGTTTCCTCGCTTGGCAGAACCGGCCCTTGCTCATCCTTTTCCCAATCAATGGCCACGGCCTTGAGCTTGTCGTCGTTCGGCGGGTAATACGCATACCCGAAATAACCCAGCGCGTACTTGTTCCCTGCAACGCCCTGCACGAGCACGTTGTCATCCTCGCTGGCCGTGAAATCCCCGCGGCTGCTCTTGGCCTTCCCGCACACTGCCTCGGTGAAGTAATCGAACGTGCCCGAATCGGCGCCCGGGCCAAACAGGGCCAATTCTTCATCCGGCCACTCCGGCCGCACCTGGTTCCACCGGGTGATCTTGCCCTGCGCCTCCGGCTCCCAAATCTTTTTCAGCTCCTCCACCGTCATGTGGTCGACCCAGTCGTTTGTCGGATGCACGACCACCGTAAGGGCGTCGAAGCACACCGGCAACTCGATGTATTCAATGTTATTCGTGCGTGCAGCCACCATTTCCTCGGCAAGGATCGGCCGCGATGCATTCGAGACATCCGTCTCCCCGCGCGTGAATGACTTGAATCCGCCACCGGTGCCGGAGACGCCCACCGTTACCTGCACCTTTCGATTGGTCGCGATCATAAATTCTTCCGCCACGGCTTCGGTAACCGGATAGACTGTGCTCGAGCCGTCGATGCTGACAGAACCCGACACGTTTGTTAAATCGAGTTGGCTGGTATCGCCCCCCGCTCCTTCACTCGAAAGTTCATTGCGGTCCGCGGTCCCGCTTGCCGTACCTCCCGAGTTGTCACACCCGAGCATCCAAACCGGGGCCACCGAAAACAATCCGAGTGCAATCCACTGCCGAAACATGGGATTCCCCTTTCGAAACGAGCGCGTTTCTATGTCGCCAAGAAGACAGCACTTCGGATGCAATCCTACGGACTGATTGTGAAGGCTGTATGAAGAAACAATGAGTGCGGTGCCAACGACCGCGGGCGTCGCGGCCGTGCAGGATAAGCGGCAAAGTACGGCTGCAGCCGGACTTACGCCTGCCAGAACGTCGATTCCTCCGGCCCGCGATAGGCCACTTTCATTTCCGGTGTCT